>DATCQG010000261.1:0-28178 GCA_036569625.1 Dermatophilaceae bacterium
GTTCAGCTCCGGTGAAACCAGGGACGAGATGGACGCGGCGCTGGATGCCCTGCTCTCCGAAGGAGACTCCGACAACCCGTAGGTTGTGCCGGTGAGTCTCCCCACGGCATACCGGCTCCTGCACCAGAACGCGTCCCGGCAGCTCTCCACCTGGACGGCACCCGACCAGGCCCAGGAGAGGCTCCGGACCGGATACCTCTCCCACCTGGCCGCGCACCCCGATGCGATGTGGAAGCGTGGTCCGTCGGCCCATTTCACCGCCAGCTGCCTCGTGCTCGACCCCACCGGCTCGCGAGCGCTGTTGACCCTGCACAAGAAGGCAGGAGTGTGGTTCCAGCTCGGTGGGCACTTCGAGCCCCGGGACACCGACGCCCACTCAGCCGCGCAGCGAGAGGCCCGCGAGGAGTCGGGCATCCCCACCCTTGTCGCACGCGCGGAGCTGGTTCAGCTGGACCGGCACCATCTGGTCGGCTCGTTCGGCCGATGCCGTGAGCACCTGGACCTGCGGTTCCTCGCGGTCGCAGACACCTCCGCCGAGCTCGCGGTCAGCCGCGAGTCCCTGGACGTTCGATGGTGGCCCACGGATGCGCTCCCGGAGGAGACCCGTGACGAGCTCGAACCACTCGTGGCATGCGCCCGGGCGATGCTCGGCCTGCCCTGACCGGACCGGCGCCACCAGCCTGAACGTCTTTCGGTCAGGTCTCGATCTCGTCGTCGGACTGGGGCTTGAGCCCGGTAGTAGCCGCGACGCCTTCGAGGAAGCCGCGGGCTCGCTCGGTGCGTGGGTAGGACTCCAGGAGGGACCAGAACTCACGGCCGTGACCAGGCTGGAGCAGATGCGTCAGCTCATGCAGGATCACGTAGTCGAGCACCCACGACGGCATTCCCTTGACCCGCACGGAGATACGGATCGTGCCATCGGCTGGTGTGCACGAACCCCACCGTGAGCTCTGGTTCTTGACCCAGGCAATACTGACCGGCTCGACCATGCCACCCAGATAACGGCGGGACAGGTCGACGGCCCGTTCCAGGAGCTGCTGGTCACTTGGCCTGCGCCGCTTGTCACCCGCCTCCAGCTTGCGCATCATCGCTTCGACCCACGCGCGCTCCTCGTCGGCGGAGAACCGCGACGGGATGAGCACGATCGTCCGGCCGCCCTCACGATAAGCGCTGACCGTCCGGCGTCTGCGCCGGCTGCGCCTGACCTCGATCTCGTCCCTGTCCACCCTTAAAACGTAGGCCAAGCAAGCGAGAAATCCCATCATCGTGGCTGGGCTCGCCCGGAGAGCGGGATCGGGCTGACCGAACCTGAGCACAAGAAACACGACCCAATGCACCACGTTGTGCTCAATCTGGTCTAATGTCGCACGGGACCGGTGCCGCACACAGCGGCAAGGAACGACACAGGAGACATGGACAAATGGCAGAGTCTGTAGAGACCGGCGAGATGTACACGGGCGACTTCTACTGCGTGAAGTGCAAGGCGAAGCGCGACGCCACCGGCAAGGTCGTGGAGACCAACGGCCGCCGCATGGCCAAGGGCAAGTGCCCGGTGTGTGGCACGAACCTCAACCGCATTCTCGGCAAGGCCTGAGCGCCACCGAAACACCGAACGACCGAACGGGCGTCACTCGAGCATCGAGCTCGGGTGGCGCCCTTTCGCATGTCCGGCGTAGGTACTGCTACTCAACTGCTGTGGATGGGAACAGATCCGCTCGCAGAGAGTGACAGGTTCCTCAGCACCACCCCACCGCTGGAGGAACCCGATGAGCCGCAGGCCCCGCCTCAAGAACCACGTGCAGCCACTGCGACGCGGTCCCGGATCGGTTCAGCTGGGGCTGTGCCCCGACGGCGGCGTCGTCCTGGATGGGCTCAGTGACGCCGAGATCGCCCTGGTTGCGCGCCTGGACGGAAGTCTGGACATCCAGTCGCTGTATGCCGTAGCCGCCGCAGCAGGGGTCGCCGCCAGCCGGGTTTCGGCCATGATCTCAACCCTTGACCAGCATCATCTGCTGGTCGAGCGCACCAGCACGGTCGGGCGCACGGGCGACCGAGCTTCCTTGTCCACGATCGGCGAGCCACGACGCCATCTGCTGAGTCAGGACGCACGAGCGGTGGCGGCGGCATACGGCCTGCCGGGCGACGGCTACAACCATGTCGCCGCCAGGTCCACCCAGCACGTGGTGATCGCCGGCGAGGGCGACCTGCCCTGCGCCCTTGCCGATCTGTTGCGGGTGGGGGGAATCGGCCGGATCAGCGTTGGCCCCAACGCAGTCAACATGCTGGACCTCGAGCTGCGCGGTCACGGGGCGGGACGGGCACGCTCCAGGTTCGGCCCAACGTTGAGGCAGCCGGACCTGGTCGTACTGGCGGCAATGGGAGCGATCCCTCCCGATGCAGGCGAGCCGTGGCTGCGCCGCGGCATACCGCATCTGCCGTTGGTCGTTCAAGGGCACAGGGTGCAGGTCGGTCCCCTCATCACCGGTGGCCACGGCCCATGTCTCTCGTGTCTGGATCTGCACCGGCGTGACCGGGACGCCGCCTGGCCCGCGCTGCTGTCCCAGCTCGCTCCTGGGGGGCCACTGCTGTCCCAGGCGCCGGTGAGCCTCGAAAGCTCGCTGGCCGCTATGACCGCCGGGGCCGCAGCCATGATCGTCCACACCTGTCTGGATGGCCAACCCGCGCCGGTGGGTGTTTCGCTCGAGCTCTCACTGCCGTGGCCGACGATCCAGGCCCGGCGCTGGTTTCCGCATCCGCTGTGTGGCTGCATCGTTGAGCAAGCGACAATGACAGGGTGAGCGAGCTCCCCCGCAATGCCGTGACGCGCGCGGCCAAGCTTGCCGCCTTGCCGTTGGGGTTTGCCGGACGCACCGCGCTGGGACTGGGCAAGCGGGTCGGTGGCAAGCCAGCCGAGCTGGTCGCCTCAGAGGTCCAGGCACGCACGGCCGAGCAGCTCTTCAAGGTTCTGGGCGAGCTCAAGGGCGGCGCCATCAAGTTCGGCCAGGCGATGTCGATCTTCGAGGCAGCGATGCCCGAAGAGCTCGCCGGGCCGTACCGCTCAACGTTGACCAAGCTGCAGGAAGCCGCTCCGCCCATGCCGGTGGCTATGGTCCACGACGTGCTGGCCGCAGAGCTCGGACCGCGCTGGAGGCAGAAGTTCCTCTCGTTCCAGGACAGGCCTTCAGCGGCGGCGTCGATCGGCCAGGTGCACAAGGCGGTGTGGAAGGATGGTCGTGAGGTCGCCGTCAAGGTGCAGTACCCGGGCGCCGGTCCAGCACTGATCAGCGATCTCAACCAGGTGTCCAGGGTGGCGCGCATGGCCGCCAGCTGGATCCCAGGGCTCGACATCAAGCCCATCCTGGACGAGCTCAAGCGCCGGGTGGCCGAGGAGCTGGACTACGGGCTCGAGGCCAGGTCCCAGAAGAAGTTTGCCGCCGCGTTCGCGGGAGACCCTGACTTCGCCGTCCCCGACGTGGTCCACCAAAAGGGCAACGTCATCATCAGCGAGTGGCTGGACGGGGTCCCCCTGTCAACCATCATCGCGACAGGTTCCCCCGAGGCACGAGATGCAGCAGCCTCGCGCTACATAGAGTTCCTGCTCGTCGGTCCCGCGCGGGCCGGCCTGCTGCATGCCGACCCCCACCCCGGCAACTTTCGGATGCTGGCCGATGGCCGGCTCGGGGTCATCGACTTCGGTGCGGTGAACCGGTTGCCGCAAGGCCTCCCGCCGGAGATGGGCCAGCTGCTCACGTTGGCGCTGGCGGGCGACGCCGAAGGCGCGCTGGAGGGTCTGCGCCGCCTGGGGTTCGTCAAGGCAACGATCGACATCGACGCCGAGGAGCTGCTGGCCTTCCTCGAGCCGTTCATGCAGCCGATGCGGACCGACACCTTCACCTTCACGCGCACGTGGTTGCGCTCAGTTTCCTTGCATGTCAACAATCCCCGGCGCCCCGCGTTCACCTTGAGCCTCAAGCTGAACCTCCCGCCGTCCTACCTGTTGATCCACCGTGTCTGGCTCGGCGGAATCGGCGTGCTCTGCCAGATACAGGGCGAGGTGCCGGCACGGGCCATCGTGGACCGCTGGCTTCCCGAGGCCGACCTCCCCCCCCTCGTAAACCTAGGGACTGTGCCGGCCTGAAGCTGGCAAACCTAGGGACCATGCAGGGTTCGAACCGGCAAACCTAGGGACTCTGCACACCGCGCGTCACCACCAGGCAGAGTCCAGCTTCCCTTCGATGCTCCGGAGGTGCTCGCGACTGCACAGCTCGCAGGTCCATACTTGCCGGCCGTTCTCGACCCCGAGCACCCAGCTGAGGCGGGCATCGGTCTTGTCCTCCGGCACACGTCCACATGTGGTGCAGACAAGCGGCATCGAGTCTTCGGTCATCCACGCAGTCTCCACCTGTTGCTCCGCCCCCACCGCGTTCCGGCGGCTGGTAACTTCGGCGCAATGGCGACCCGATTGATCGAACTGGTCACCCGGCGGCTCGTGCTGAGGCAATGGCACGAAGAAGACCGGGCTCCGTCCGCCGCCATCAATGCAGACCCATCGGTGATGGAGCACCTCCCCGCACTGCTGACGCGCGACCAGTCCGACGAGTTGATCGATCGCTTCATCGAACGGATGAAGCGCGACGGCTACGGCCTGTGGGCCGTCGAGCTCCGGGTCAGCGGCGAGCTCATCGGGTTCGTCGGTCTGGCTGTGCCAACGTGGAAGGCGGCGTTCACTACCTGCACCGAGATCGGTTGGCGCCTCGCCAGGTCAGCTTGGGGCACGGATACGCCACCGAGGCCGCAAACGCAGCACTGGCAACAGCTTTCGGCACCATCGGGCTGGGCGAAGTGGTGTCCTTCACGGCGACCGGCAACATACGGTCCCAGCAGGTGATTCAACGCATCGGTTTGACGCGCCACCCGTCCGAGGACTTCGACCACCCTCGGGTCGCGACAGGTCCGCTACGCCGTCACGTGCTCTACCGGATCAGCCGAGCGGACTGGGAGCACCGAGAACAGGACCCGCCCCGCCCGCACGCTCCCTAGGTTTGTTCGACAACTGCCTGCACCGTCCCTAGGTTTGGCCAACGAATGCCTGCACCGTCCCTAGGTTTGGCGATCAGTCGTCGGGGAGCAGATAGATGAAGCCAGGACCCTCATCGCGCAACGGAATACCGAGGCCCTCGAGAGCCGGTCCCCACGATCCGGTCACGTCTGCGTCGGATCGCTCGAAACCGTGGTCGGCGGTGAGCAGGAATGTCACCTCGTCCGTGATTCCCAGCGCGTCGAGATGTTCCAGGAAGGACACCAGGCGCGAGTCCGAGTCGCGCAGCGAGTCACGCGCAATGTCGGACCGCGGGCCACCGGCATGGTGGCCCGCATCGCTGACCACGCAGGACCACCATGTCAGCGTGGGCGCCGTCTCCGGGCTCGCCCATAGGTCCAGCATCTGCTCGAGCCCCAGATCATCGACTTGGGTGCCCCACGAGTAGTAGGAGTCCTCGAGGTGGGTCACGCCGTGGAGGTGGACCGAGATCTGCGCATCCGGCAGCTGATCCCCCAGACCCGCCGCGCCTGATGCACTGCCGCTGTCACGGATCTTCGCCATCGTGGAGTAGTCGGCCCCACGATCGATAGCCTCGTTAACGCACGCAGTGCGCGGTGAATCTGACCGTGGAACAGCACTATTGACCATCTCGAACACTGTTCGGACTGCCGGCCGCAGCCACTCGGCGCTGCGATGCCACGTCGACGCGTCGTTGGGGACCACCTGCTCGCCGGTCGCCCGGTCAAAGAAGACATTGCCCATCACCCCATGTCGACCCGGTCCGACACCGGTCAGGATCGAGGTGTGGTTGGTCAGGGTGATGCTCGGGAACTGGGCAACGGCTCCGCCGCGAAATGCCATGCCGTTGTTGATGAGTCGCGCGATACCAGGCAGCTCGCCGGACTCGGCCAGGTGCAGCAGGTCGCCGCAGTGAGCGCCGTCCCACAGGATGCCGATCACCTTGGGCTTCACCGAAGCCTCACCGTCGAGGTATGCCGTGAGCACTACTCCGTCCAACGGGTCACCTTTGGCGTCGCCCAGGGCGTCGCCCGGCACTCCGGCCAGAGCGGCGAGTGTGGGGGCGACATCGACCAGCCTGGCGTGGGCGTCCACCATGCCGTGCGCCGCAACTCCCTTGCCGGAAAACAACAGTGGCGCTCTGGACTGGATCACGTCGAGCGAACCGTGTTCGCCGACATGGCCACCTTGCCCGGGGAAGAAGTGTCGTGGCGTGTGCATCACCGCGACGTCTGGGCTCCGGGTCGGGTCGGCAAAGAGCGAGAGGATCCGCGACGCGGCGTACGGGTAGGCGTTGTCCCGCGACGTGGGCGGGCAAGGACTCGCACACTCGCGGTCATACGGCAGGAAGGCCATCGGATCCTCACTCGCGATGGGGTCCACCCCCTCGAGAACCTCATGACGTCCGTCGCGGTGCAGTCTCACGCGCCCAACATGGCTGGCGGCCATCGCAACCGGACCGAGGTCTGACAAGCGGTCGGCATCGACCTCGACCCAGACGACGAGGTCGACGATGGACGCCAGGTCACGAGCGGTCAGTGCCGCGACCACGCTCTCACGTCGGGCAGTCATCTGTGCAGCGCTGAGGTAGCTCACGAAAGGTCACTGTAGGTGTCGCCGGATGTGTCTTGCTCACGCGCCCACCAACGGACGGAAGGCGCGTGAGCAGTCGAAATCAGGCCGCAACCGGGTTCCTGCGCGGACGTCCACGGGGACGCTTGTGGGCCACGACTCTTCCACGTACGAAGAGCTCACCGCCCCAAACCCCCCAGGGTTCCTCACGGTCGAGTGCGCTGGCAAGACACTCGTCGCGTAGGGGGCACGCCCCGCACAAGGCCTTGGCGAACTCGACGTCGGCAGGGCTCTCGGCGAACCACAGCTCGGCGTCGTACTCCCGACACGGGATGTCGGAACCGGCTGTGCCGGCCTGCTGGTCCGCCTCAATCAGTGCGGTGAGCTGCATCAGGTGTCACCTCCTTGATGTCGTCTCCCCTGGTGAGGGGCGTGTTCTCGTGTGTCTTCACGTCGACCCGAGGCGCTGGCCTGTCCGGCAATCTGGATCGGATGTGTTCTCTTCATCTGAACGGTCTTTCTCTGCTGGGGGGGCCGCCCGGACAACACGAAGGCCGCGGATCCCGGATGTCGGGTTCCGCGGCCTGGAGGTGACCTGGTCTGGTGTGAGCTAGACCGGTGGTCTCCAGGAGCCGAGGTAGGCAACATCCTTGGGCGCAGGCGCCTCGTGGATCAGGGCGTAGAACGCACCGCGAACGCCGAAAGTGAGGCTGCGATCGGCAGCCTGCGGGGACTCGAAGCGGACGCGGGTCATCTGCGTCATGTTCCTCATCGTGATGCTCACCATCAGGGCCAACCTCCTCACGTGTTCTCGCTTGTCCCGAGCACGGTCACCTGGACCGGCTGGGCTGGACGTGGTTCAGGCTAGAACAGGCCAAGCATCCCGGCAACACCTTTAATCTGAATTGTTGGAGTCAAGGCGACCGCGGCGGGTCATCAATCGCCAAATTCGTTGCAGCCAGTGACTTTTCGGCCGTCTTGAGGGGATCGGCCCCGCCCAGGATCGCGAGGACGTCGTCAGCGTGGCGCTCGAGCTTTCGTGCTCCCACCCCTGAGATGGCGGCCAGCTCGCTGGTGTTCGCCGGAGTCTTCTCGGCGATCGCGGTCAATGTCGCGTCGGTGAAGATCACGTAGGCAGGGACCTTTGTCGCACCCGCGACCGCAAGACGCCAGACCTTCAGCGCATCGAACGTCGCCACGTCGTAGGTTGGTGGACATTCTTCGCACCGACCGACCTTGCGAGTGGCCGCGGTGGCCAGATCCTTGCCACAACCTCGACAAAGCAAAGGCTTTGCGGACTTTCCTTGTTTGCCAGTTCTGCCACCTGGCCCCGAACGCGCTGCCGACCTCGCGCCGTGCCCGAGGATGCTGGCTGCACCGTCGAGGAAGCGCGACGGTCGCCGACTGGCTCGACCACCGGGGTTGCGGGATGCGGACCACGACAGCCGCAGCTCGCGCCTGGCACGGGTCAGCCCGACATACATCAGCCTGCGTTCCTCCTCGATGGCCTCGAAACCATCAGCCATGCTGATCGGGATCAAGCCGTCGCTGCAGCCAACGACGAAGACGCAATCCCACTCCAGTCCCTTGGCTGCGTGCAGCGAGGCGAGAGTCACACCCTCGACGGTCGGGGCATGCTGGGCCGACATGCGCTCGTCGAGCTCGGCCACCATGTCCGGCAGCCGCGCCTGCGGGTCTCCGGACGCGAAGTCGTCGGCCAGCCCGACCAGTGCCTGCAGGGACTCCCAGCGTTCCCGGGTCGCCCCACCGGCCCGGGGAGCCTGCTCGGTCCATCCGGCACCGGCGATGACGTCGCGCACCAGCTCACCGAGCGGCTTGGCTCCGTCATCGGCTCTGGCCGCGCCACGCATCAACAGGATCGCCCCGCGCACCTCCTTGCGGGCGAAGAACCGTTCGCCGCCTCGGACGAGGTAGGCCACATCCGCGCCCGCGAGCGCGGACTCAAAAGCCTCGGACTGGGCATTGGTGCGAAACAGAACGGCGATCCGACTCGCCGGGGTGCCTGAGGCGACCAGGTCCTTGATCGCTGTGGCCACACCTGCTGCCTCCGACGGGTCATCGCTGTATGACGTGAGGCTGGGTGGAGGACCATCCTGCCCCTGCGCCCGTAGCTGGAGAACCTCGGCTTTGCGAGCTCCCCGCTGCCCACCACCGGCCCGTACCATCAGGTTGGCGAGGGCGACGATCTGCGGGGTCGACCGGTAGTTGCGAACCAGCTGAACCAGCTGCGAACTCGGGTAGCGGCGTGGGAAATCCAGCAGGTACTTGGGCGTCGCACCGGTAAACGAGTAGATGGTCTGGGCGGCATCGCCGACCACGCAGACGTCGTCGCGTTGGCCCACCCAGAGGTCGAGCAGTCGCTGTTGCAGCGCGTTGACGTCCTGGTACTCATCCACCACGAAGTGGCGGTACTGGGAGCGCACTACCCGGGCGATGTCGTCGCGCTCCGCGAGAATCCCGACCGTCAGGAGCAGCACGTCCTCGAAGTCGATGACCCCGCGCTCGGCCTTGACCTCCTCGTAGGTCTGCAGCAACCGGGCCATCGCCGTGACGTCCAGGTCTGCCGGAGCGCGGCCCGCACGACGTGCCGCGACGGCATACGTCTCGGGCGTGAGCATGCTCACTTTGGCCCACTCGACCTCGGCCGCCAGGTCACGCACGGCCACGCGGTCCAGCTGTAGGCGAAGCCTCGAGCCAGCCTCGGCGACCACAGATGCCTTGTGTGGCAACACTTCTGGCGCCGCCCCACCGATCGCCTGTGGCCAGAAGTAGTGGAGCTGACGCAGTGCCGCGGCGTGGAAGGTCCGGGCCTGAACCCCCGGGACACCCAGATCGCGCAGCCGGGTGCGCATCTCGCCTGCCGCTCGTGCCGTGAACGTGACGGCCAGCACCCGTTGGGCCTGGTAAGCGCCGCTGTGCACGCCGTAGGCGATCCGGTGGGTGATGGCCCTCGTCTTGCCGGTTCCGGCTCCGGCCAGGACGCACATGGGTCCGCTCGGCGAGGCGGCCACCTGACGCTGCTCAGGGTCGAGGGCATCGAGAATGTCGTCGGCGGTCAGGGTGCCGATCGGCTGGCTGGGTAGGGGGGACATCGCAACCGATCCTCTCAGACCGAGGTGACACGTCCGTGCCCGGAAGGGCGGTCTGGTTCCACCTTCATGGACTGGCTGCTCCCTGGGCGAAGGCCGACTCCTCCCGTCGGGAAGGATTAGGGACCGGGCGCGGTTGAGGAGATCACCCAATCATTTGCCCCTTGAGGAGATCTCGCATGTCCGCGGCCCCCGCACTGCCCTCTGCCGGCACCATCACGATGTTCACGACTCCGTGGTGCGGCTACTGCCGAGGGCTCAAGACCGGGCTGGACCTCGAGGGGATCGGATTTACGGAAGTCAACATCGAGCGGCATCCGTCTAGCGCCGACTACGTGATGAGCGTCAACGGTGGCAATCAGACCGTGCCCACAGTGGTCTTTCCTGACGGCACCGCTGCCACCAACCCGTCGGTGTCCGAAGTCCGCCTTCGTCTGGGCTGACTGCTCCAAGCCCGCAAATCCCGCTGTCCGGGCTCGAGAAGGTCGGTGCGGGGACCCCTGCCCGGCACGTGACCGCAGACGTCCCCCGTCTGGCGCGTGGCCGGGTGCGTCTGCCGGCACGTGACCGAAGACATCCCGGGTATGGCCGGTGGTCGGGTCCGCCTGCCCGGCACGTGACCGAAGACGTCCCGGTATGGCGGTCCAGACGATTGCCCTGACGCTAATGCTCCTGGGCAAGGCCGTAGGCGCGTTCGATGCTCAGCCTGGCCACCAACCGATGGTCGCTGACCATCGCGGCGCGGTACTCGTCCCAGTCGGGATGGTCAGCACCGCGGATCGAGCGGTAGACGTCGACCAGCTCTTCAACGGTGTCGTCATCGGGGGCAGCCGCGACCGGGGAGAGCTCGACGGTTCCTTCGAGAACGACATAAGACCAGCCATCGGTGCTGGTGACCAGGACCGAGGCGCGAGGGTCGCGACGCAAGTTGTGCACCTTGGCCCGACCGTCAGCAACCGAGATCCGGATCACCTCGGCTGCGGAGTCGAGAGTGAAGCCGACCATCGAGATCTGGGGTCGGCCGTCACGTTTGATGGTGGCGAGTGCGCCGATCTTGCGTGCTGATGCCAGCGCGACAAGGTTGGGATCAAGCGTCATTGCGAGCTCCGCTCTCCTAGCGACGAATTGGCGCGATCCAATCGACCTGTTGGTCGATCGGGCCGCCGTACCACTGCTCGATGATGCGGCGGGAGATCGACACAGTGGGCGAGATGCCGAAACGACCGGCCCGCATCATTTCACCTAGTTCCGTACGAGCAACCCACACGGCTTCAACGATCTCTTCCATGTCCAGATGCAACGTGGGGTCGACCGCCCGCGAGGTGAATCCCACCATCAACGAGGATGGGAAGGGCCACGGTTGGCTCCCCAGATAACGGATCTGTTCGACGACAACTCCGACCTCTTCGAACACCTCCCGGGCCACCGCTGCCTCGAGGGACTCCCCAGGCTCGACGAAGCCGGCCAGGACCGAGAGTCGCCCTTCGGGCCAGTGCGGGCTCCGGGCCAGCAGCAGTCGGTCGGCCGCGTCGGTCACCGCCATGATCACGGCCGGGTCGGTGCGCGGATAGTGCTCGCTGCCGTCCCGCGGGCAACGGCGGATCCAGCCGGACTGGTCGGGTTCTGTCGAGGCACCACATCGAGGACAGTGGGTGTGCGACGCGTGCCAGTTGGCCAGTCCCAGCATCGTGGCGAACAGGCCGGCGTCCCTGTCCGATAGCAGGGCGCCCACCTCGCGCAGGGTCCGCCACTGGGGGGTCTCCGGCTGGTCCAAGGGGTCGCCGACGACCCCCACGTATGCCGTGCCCTCGCCGTCCTGCCCCAGGAAGGCGCTCAGGCGATTGAGGTCCTGCCCGCCCGGCGAACGCAGGACCAAGGAGATGTCGCCATCGGACTCGATCACCGCTGCCCGGCCCCCGGCCAGCTCGAAGACCCGCGTCGAGGCGTCCTTGAGCAGCGAAGGGAGCAGGTCCGGAACCTGGCGCCGCAGGCCGGCCCGGTCCAGGCTGCCGTGCGCGAGAGACAAATCCCGCAAAGTTTTCGAAGACCCGCTCACGCCTTCCACCCTAAACGGCACACTCGTCATACGGTGTCGGGGTGACCCGCACTCCCCTTGCCCTTGCCGCACTCGCCAGCGCGGCTGTGCCGGGGCTGGACCCCGCAGAGGTCGAAGGGGCGACGCAGCTTCCCGGGCACCAGTTCGAGGTGGCTTTCATCACGGACACCCAGCATCGACGCTGGGTCGTGCGCGCGCCGATGACGGCGGCCGCCGGCGCGCAGATGGACGCTGCGGTGTCCGTGCTCGGAATGTTGTCGCGACGGCTGCCCTTCTCGGTGCCGACCCCAAAGGGTTTCGTAGCTCTGAAGGAGGGCGGCCGGGCATTGGTCTACACCTACCTGGTTGGGCGCCCGCTGGATTTCGGACATCTGCCCCCGGGACCGGGGATCGCGGCCGAGCTGGGCCGGGCGTTGGCTGCCCTGCACAATGTCGACCGAGCGGTGTTCGACGAGGCAGGGCTCCCCTCGTACGACGCCGACACCTATCGCACCCGGCGGTTGTCGGACCTCGACCGTGCCGCAGCAACAGGACACGTCCCAACCGGTTTGCTTGCCCGCTGGGAGAGATCGCTCGAGGATGTGTCGCTCTGGCGGTTCGCACCCACCCCGACACATGGCCAACTGACCGGCGCTCACGTTCTCGCGGTCTTCGACGATGACGATGATGCCGCAACGGGACGTGTCCGCGGGCTGACCGGCTGGGAGAACGCCAAGGTAGCCGACCCTGCCGACGACTTCGCGACGCTGGTCTCCTCGGCGTCGCCCGCAGCCTTCGACTCGGTGCTCGAGGCATATGCGCATGCCCGCGTCGACCGACCGGACAAACACCTTCAACGCCGGGCTCGCCTCGCCAGCGAGCTCAACCTGGTTTCCGAGCTCCTGACCGCGGTCGGGTTCGCGGACCAGAGTGGTGTCGAAGCCTGCGCCGAGAAGCTGCGAGCGCTGGACGCCGACATAACTCAGCGGGATCCGGACGATGAGCCGGTCATTCCCACCGCTCCGATCGCTCCCAGCAGTCCGTTCAGATCGGTCGAGACGGAACCCCCTGCCGAGGTCGGGGCGTTGACAAAGGAATCGGAGGATGTCGACCCCTCCGAGACGACTGATCACCCTGAACAGGCCTGGTCGGACGGCAGTGGATCCGTCGCCGCAGACGCTCCAGAAGAGCCCCAGAACCGCTAGACCGGGATGGACCCCATCAAGTCCGCCAGCTGCTCCTCGCCGGGAAGATCCGGAAATACCGTCTCGCCGGTGCTGGCGTAGTAGAACGCTCCATCGACCTGGTCCGGCTCGAGGCCCCGAAGCCGGGCAAAGGCCAGGCGGTAGGCCCCCAGCTGCAGCGCACGCACCCTGGCCTTCTCGCCGGAAGGTTTGGCACCGGTCTTCCAGTCCACAACGGTGAACCCGCCACCGGGCCGAGGGAATACCGCGTCGATGCGACCCCGTATCGCTATCTCTGCGACAGTCGTCTCGATGGCGATCTCGATGGCCTCCGGATTGCGCTGGGCCCATTCGCTGGCCAGGAACCGCTCCTTCATCAGTGGCAGCTGCTCGTCGTCCGCAGGCTGGTCGTCGGCGCTGCCCGGCAGGTCCAGGACATCGACGAATGCCGCCTGGGAGAAGTGCTGCTCCACCCAGGCATGAAAGGCCGTGCCGCGACGGGCCGCCAGCGCCGGAGGAGAAGGCATCGGCCGGCGAAGGTCACGAGCGAACGCCTGCGGATCATCAGCGAAGGACACGACCCCGGAGGCGGACAGGTGACGTGGGACCCTGACCTCGATGTCAGAAGGGCGGGCCGCGGCGTCACGTTCGGCCAGCAGGATCGCGAGGTCCCGTTCGCGACCGACCGGGCCTGGCCCCTCAGCTGAGCCTTCCTTCGAGCCCTCGGCCGAGCCTTCACGAGCGAACGCGGGCCCAGTCGTATCGTCGCGCGGGTCGGGGTCCGCCATAGCGTCGAGCACCGCCTGCACGGCGTCGCTGAGCTGTGCGCGCCTCGCAGCCATCGGATCTGCGGGCCAGATCGCGCTCAGAGGCTCGCTCTGGCGCGGGTTGGCGACCTTGATGTCACCCTCCGGCTCGGGCAACGGCTCCCACAGGTGGAGACTCAAGCCGAGGCCAGGGTGATCGGCGAGCTCGGTGAGGAATCGTGAGGTGATCCGCGGCGTGGTGGGTTCGGCCCACACCGGCGCGCTCAACAGCAGCTCGCTGCGAGCACGGGTGAACGCCACGTAGGCGAGCCGGCGCTCTTCGTCGATGCCGTGTTGGCCACCGGCACTGATGAAGTCGACCACCTCGCCCTCGAGGGCCGCCAGGTCGGGGGCCGACTTCCAACGGAGCACCGGCAGACCGTCGCTGTCCCCACGAAGGTCGTAGGGGACGCCGGAGAGACCACCGATCCAGCCCTTGTCGCTCGGTGGGGTCATCCCCCACGAACCGTCCTTGAACGACGTGGCGGAGCTCGAGCGCGCAGGGAACGTCCCCTCGACCAGCCCCGGGACAGCCACCATGTCCCATTCCAGTCCCTTCGCTGCGTGCACCGTGAGCACCTGGACGGCGTCGGTGGACACCTCGATACATCCCTTGTCCAGTCCACGTTCCTCGGCCTGCGCGGCGTCCAGCCAGGAGAGGAACCCTCCCAGCGTGGGGCGCTCGGCGGAGCTCGAGAAATTGGCGGCAACATCGGCGAACGCGTCGAGATGGGCACGTGCCGTCGTCGGCGTGTGCTCAGGGCGAGACAGCACCTCGATGTCCAGACCGAGCGCGCGCTCGGCCTCGCCGGCGAGGTCAGCCAGCGGCATGCCCGTCAGCGATCGCAGCCGCCGGATCGCCTCGCGCAGTCCACGCAGCCTCTGCAGCGCCGCTTCCGAGAGCCGTGACCCGCCAGGGCCGACCCAGTCCGAAGAGGGCAGGTCGTCGAGCGCCTCGATGATGCTGACGTGGTCGGCGCTGTCCGAAGCCTGGTCCTTGGCCTGCGGCCGATCCGTGGCTTGGGATCGAGCCGAGTGGCGGTGCTGAAGGACGCGGGACCAGGCTGCGAGCCCGTCGAGGTCCGCCGCGCCCAACCGGCACAGCGGCCCGGTCAACAGTCGCATCAGCCGGTCGCCACGGGTGGGGTCCTGAATGACCCAGAGAAGAGCCACGATGTCGCAGACCTCGGGTGTGTTGAGCAGCCCACCAAGCCCGACAACCTCGACGGGCAGGCCGGCACGCTCGAGGGCATCGATCACAGCGCCGAACTGCGAACGTTTGCGGCACAACACCGCCGCCGAGACCCCTGTATGACGTCCGCGCGCATCCAGCCAGCGATGGGCGATCCAGCCAGCCACGTGTTCCGCCTCAGCCTCGGTCGTCAGCAGCCGGGCCGCGAAAAGCCGCCCTCTGCCTGCATCGGGGCGGGGCCGGAGCACCTGGACATCGACGGTCGACGTGCGGCGGAGGGGTGCCGAGGTGATGTTGGCCGCCGAGAGGATGGCGTTGTCGTTGCGCCAGCTCGTCGAGAGCGGCAGCACGTGGGCATCCCCGGCAGCATCGGCGAACTCGCGTGGAAAGCGGGTCAGGGTCGTCGCACTCGCTCCGCGCCAGCCGTAGATCGACTGGTTGGGATCGCCCACCGCGGTGACCGGCACGGGCTCGCCTGCAGAGACGAAGAGGTGACGCAACAACACCAGCTGTGCCTCACTGGTGTCCTGGAACTCATCGAGCAGAACGGCCCGAAACCGTTGGCGCTCCATCGAACCGATGTCCTGGAACCGCTGCGCCAACGTCGCCGCGAGGGCCATCTGGTCGGAGAAGTCCAGCGCGTCCCGGCTGCGCTTGAGCTCAAGGTAACCCTCGACGAGCGGCAGCACCTGACGCCGGGCCTTCAGCGCCTTCATGGCGGCGGCAACGCCCTTGGGCAGGTCTCTCGCCTTGCTGGCGCCCTTGGGCAGACCGCTGACCCTGGCCTCGAACCGGTCGATCAAGATCGCCAGATCCCCCGGCGCCAACAGGTGCTCAGCCATCTCGCCGGCCAGGTCGACCACAGCGCTGATGACGGTCGAGGCAGCGGACGGCACGTCATCCATGGGCCCGTCGTAACGCTCGACGACTTCGGCCGCGAACTGCCATGCGGCAGCCTCGGAAAGCAGCCGCGACTCGGGCTCGACCCCCAGACGCAGTGCATGCTCTCGCACCAGGCGACCGGCATACGAGTGGTAGGTCGAGACGGTGGGCGTACCACCCAGCACCTCGGCGCCGTCCGGCTCCTGGGCAGGGGTCCACATGCCGACGTGGCGGAGCCGGCGAAGGCGACGAGCGATGCGCTCGGCGAGCTCGGTGGCCGCCTTGCGGGTGAAGGTCAGGCCCAGGACCTGGTCGGGCTCGACGTACCCGTTGGCGACCAGCCAGACGACGCGCGAGGCCATCGTCTCGGTCTTGCCCGAGCCGGCGCCGGCCACCACCAGGAGCGGGCGCATCGGAGCCTGGATGACAGCGAGCTGTTCTGGGGTCGGCTCCGGGTTGCCCAGGGCGTGCGCAATCGACTGCGCCGAGTGCTGCGCCGGATGAGCCGGCATCAGATCACCTTGCCCTCGGGCCGGACCGGGCAGCTCGACCTGACCGAGCAGAACGTGCACGCGCGGCCGATCGTGGCCAGGAAGTTGCTGCCGGCCATGCCCGCGGCCGTGTCGGTGACCAGAGCCCGCGCCCACCCTGGGTCGTCGTCCGCCGACAACGCCTGTTGCTCCTGGAGTGTCGTCTTCACACCGGCAGCCTTGCCGACCTGGAGCAGGGCCGCCCCGGCCGAGACCAGGCCCAGGTCCGCGAAGGCCCCTTGCTCGACGGCGGCCTGATAGGCGCCGAGCTGGGCGTTGTGGAGCAGCTCGACCTTGGAGGGCTTGCTTGAGCCGGTCTTCAGGTCGACGACCCGCAGGGCACCCTTGCCGTCACGCTCGAGGCGATCGACGCGGCCCCGGAGCAACGCGCGACCGATCTGGACCTGGAGGTCGAGCTCGACCCCGACGCGTTCCCAGCCGCGGGTTGCGGACTCCTCGAAGTATCGGGCCAGTCGGGACACCATCTTCTGGGCCTCGGCGAGCTGTCGGCGAGACACCCAGCCCTCGGGCAGCCCCAACCTCGCCCATCGGCGCTCGACCTCGGCGCGCATGCGGGCCTCGTCGACGTCCCCGAGCTCGGCGGCAATGTCGTGGATCAGGGTGCCGATGTTGGCCGCGCCGACGCTGGGGCCGTCGCCGCCGCACGCTGACAACAACCAACGCAGGTTGCAGTCAGTGAAGGTCTCGATGCGTGAAGGCGAGACCGAGACGCTTACGCCCGCTGCCCGCAACGGTCGATCGTCGCTCAACGGCGTCAACGCCCACCACGAGGCCGGGTCGGCGCCCGCAACGCGTGCGGCCGCCAGCCGTGCCAGCTGGCCGGCGGCTGTATGACGGTCACTCGCCGTTGCTCCGATGACCACCTCGCGCCGCAGCTCGGCAACCAGCCCGGCCAGGGTCATCGGACGCGGCACCTCGCTGAAGGACCTCAGCTCGTCCCCGTCATCGGACTCGTCCGGCGGGTCGACGATGTCGAGGTAGACCGACGGCTGCTCGTCGTCACTTCGCACGGCGGTGACCAGCACGCGCTCGGACGCACGGCTGACGGCGACCAGGAAGAGCCGGGTCTCGTCATAGCGGACTGCCGCCTGGGCGGCGCGCAACGACTGGCCTCGACCGGTGATGACATCGGCCAGTCGCTCTGAGCCCAACAGGGATCCACGCAGACGCAGGTCGGGCCAGACGCCCTCCTGGACGCCCGCGACCACGACGAACCGCCATTGCCGCCCTGCCGCGCCCGCAGGCGTGAGCAGTGCAACGGCGTCGTCACTGGGCGAACGGGCCACCAGGGTGTCGCCGGCGACATCCTGCCCGCGGATGTGCTCGAGAAACTCCGCTGGCCCCATCTGTGGCAACCGGTCGACATACTTCGCAGCGGCGTCGAACAGGGCGAGGACCGCATCGAGGTGCCGGTCCGCGCGCGCCCCGGACATGCCGCCACCGAGCGCGACCCGCCGCCAGCTCTCGCCCAGCCCGGTCGCGTCCCACATAGCCCAGAGCACACTCTCGGCCGTGACACCCGGCGCCCAGCGCTGGCCGTCCTCGTGGTCAACCACGCGTGCTGCGCCCACCCCCGCAGCAATCGCCTTCGCCACCCGACGAGCCGGTGCCCCCTCAGGACCCAGCATCCCCAACCTGTTCGGCGCAATAAGGACGTCTGCCAGCAGCTCGTCGCTGGTGCGTCGACCACCACTCTCGAGCTCGTCCCGACGCAGAGCTCTGCGCAGTCGCCGCAGCCCGACAGAGTCAGCTCCCCCGATCGGGGAGAGCACGGTGTCCACCGCGGTCTGCGCGTCGATCGGGTCGGCTGCCCCGATCGCCACGTTGAGGGCCACCTCGAGCAGCGCGAGCAACGGACGAACCGCGACCTCGTCGCGGACGGCGAGCTCGGTGGAAGGCACCGCCACAGGCACTCCGGCAGCCATGAGAACCCGGCGCAAGGTGCTGGTCCGTCCTTGACCTCGCACGATCACAGCCATCTCGGACCAGGGCACAGCGTCCAGCAGGTGTGCCTGGCGCAGCTCTGCGGCGATCAACCCGGCCTCCTGCGAGGTGGCGCGCAGGAGACGAACGTCCGCGCGTCCGCCGGCCCGAACGTGCTCGAGCTCTCGGTGCGCTCCGCCGCCGACTGCGCCGATCCGCCGGCTCACGCGATGGGCCACGGAACGCAAGGCCTGCGGCTGCCGGTACGACGTCGCAAGGGTGATCGTGGGACCGTCACCGAACCGGGTGTGGTCCGCACCCAGGATGCGAGGGTCGGCGCCGCGGAAGGTCTGCACTGCCGCGTCGGGGTCACCAATGAGCACGAGGTCGATGTGCGGGGCCCGGACGACCTCCAGGAGCCGGGCCGCGGAGGGAGTGAGCTCCTGTGCGTCGTCGACAACGATCAGGCGCAGCAACGACGCGAGGCGCTCGCGTGCCTGGGGATCCTCCTCGATCAGGTCGGCGGCTGCTCCCAGGATCCACGCCGGGTCGTAGGAACCCGGACGCGAGAGGGCCGTCACCTCGTCGTACTCGGCCAGAACCTGTGCAGCCGCAACCCAGTCCGATCGCTCGTGGGCAACGCCGAGCGCCGCAACATCGGTCGCTTCAAGACCTCGTTCGACGGCTCGCATGAGCAGGTCCCGCAGCTCGGTACGGAATCCCCGGGTGGCCAGCGCGGCCTGCACATCCAAGGGCCAGTCCGGGGCCTTGCCCTCTCCGGAGGCGTGACCGGCGAGGAGCTCGCGGAGGATGACGTCCTGCTCCGGCCCGCTGAGCAGCCGGGGGCTGGGGTCACCGCGCAGCGCGGCGCCCTGGCGAAGGATGCCGAAACCGAAGGCTTGGTGGGTCCGGGCCAGCGGCTCGGTGGTGGTGCCCCCCATCCGGGCGGTGATCCGTTCTCGAAGCTCGGCGGCGGCCGTCCGGGAAGCCGTCAGGACCAGACACTGGTCTGGGGTGATCCCGCCACCCCGGACCCGGTCGACCACGATCTCGATGGCCGTGGTGGTCTTGCCGGTGCCCGGGGCGCCCAACACCCGCAGCACTGACCCGGTGGTGCCATGACCCTGCGTGGTGGTGGCCCTGTGGGCGACGGCGGCAGCCTGTGCATCGTCCAGGTTCGGGACATGGGCCACCAGACTGGGAGCCCGCCGCAATGTCAGCACGGGCAAGATTCCATCACGACGCACCGACGGAGCTCGCGTGTCCTTTGTCAGATTGGCCCGGGACGCACGAATGCCCCGACCGTCCGGCCGGGGCACCCGTTGGTGCAGAACAGGTTCTGCAGGCTGAGATCAGAGCGGGCGAATGTTCTCCGCCTGCGGGCCCTTCGGGCCCTGGGTGATGTCGAACTCAACCTTCTGGTTCTCATCGAGCGAGCGGTATCCGCTGCTGGCGATGGCCGAGTAGTGCGCGAACACGTCGGCGCTGCCGTCCTCGGGAGCAATGAAGCCGAAGCCCTTTTCAGCGTTGAACCACTTCACGGTGCCTGTTGCCATAACTACTTTTCCTCCAAGAGTGCTCTGTCGATCCCGAAAGCCGGGTCCGATCGTCGCGGTGTTCGTCGTCCGCTCCAGATCAGGAACAAAGCGCACCCCCGGCACGAGGCCGCAAGCGTTCAAGACGTGCGATGCACAGCAACTACGGAGTTGAGACTACCCCAGTCGAGGCCAATAGATGGTGTTACGGAGAACACACTCAGCCCCAGGGTCGGTCACCACTCCGCGGACGCGTCATCCGGCTCGGCTGTGGCCAACCCGCTCTGGCCGTCCCAGCGGGCCAGCTTCATGTCCACCCGTCGTCCTGCGACCGCGCCTCGGACAAGGGCGGTCCCTTCCTCACGCCAGTGGGTCAGCGCCTCGTCCTGCAGACCATCGGGGACCTCGCCGGTCGCGCGGATCACCCGCCACCATGTCACCGACGAGCCATAACGGGACATCACCGCCCCGACCTGCCGGGGACCACCGTGCCCCAGCATCTCGGCAACGTCTCCGTAGGCCAGGACCATGCCCTCGGGGATCTGGTCGACGATGCCCAGCACCGCCTCCGCGAAGTCGGGCAGCTCGTCAGCGCCCAGCTGGGAGAAGTCCAACCTGTATTCCGGGTCGTCACCTTGGGTTGCAGCCATCGGCGTCCGGCTCGGCTCAGTAGGTCGGCTGGGAGGGGTCGACGTCGCGCACCCAGGCCAGGACTCCGCCCTCCAGATTTCGGACGTCCGGATGGCCGGCCTCGATCAGGATCCGTGAGGCTTCCTCCGATCGGCTGCCCACCTTGCAGTGGATGACGACCGGTTGGTCGAACGGAATCTGCAGGACCGCTTCGCCGGACCGGAATTCGTCGAGATGGATGGCGAGAGCGCCCGGGATGCTGGCGATCGCCCGCTCCTCGCTGCCACGCACGTCGACCAGCATGACCCGCGACGGCGCCGCACCGCCGGACAACAGATCGGCCAGCTGTCGCGCCGAGATGACGGGCACCGCGGTGCCCGAGGCGGAGGGCACCGAGCTGCCCGGAATACCGCAGAAGTCTTCGTAGTCCACGAGTGCGGTCACCGACGGCCGCTCACCGCAGACGGCACAGTCCGGGTCCTTGCCGACCATGAGGGTGTCCCAGCTCTGTCGGAGCGCGTCATGCACGATCAACCGGCCGATCAACGGATCCCCAATACCGACAATGAGTTTCACGGCCTCGGCCGCCTGGATGGACCCGATGGCCGCGCAGAGAACTCCGAGCACGCCTCCCTCTGCACAGGAAGGCACCAGACCCGGTGGGGGCGGCTCGGGGAACAGGCAGCGGTAGCAAGGGCCGTGCTGCGCCCACCAGATGCTGGCCTGGCCGTCGAAGCGATAGATCGACCCCCAGACGTCGGGTTTGCCCAGCAGTACACACGCGTCGTTGAGCAGGTATCGGGTGGGGAAGTTGTCGGTTCCGTCGATGACGAGGTCGTAAGCACCAATGATTTCAAGGGCGTTGGTCGAGTCGATCCGGACGTCGTGTCTGACCACTCTCACCAGCGGGTTGATCGATGCCAGCGTCTCCTGCGCCGACTCGGACTTCAGCCGGCCCACGTCCCCGACCCCGTGGACCACCTGCCGCTGCAGGTTCGACGTCTCCACGACGTCGGCGTCCACCACGCCGATGGTTCCGACGCCAGCCGCCGCGAGGTAGATCAGCGCCGGCGACCCGAGACCCCCGGCTCCGACGACCAGAACCCTGGCGTTCTTGAGGCGGCGCTGACCGTCCATGCCCACGTCAGGGATGAGCACGTGCCGGGCGTAGCGCTCGACCTCTTCGGTGGACAACGGCGCCGATGGCTCGGCGAGGGGCGGAAATGCCATAGTGATGAGGTTACCCGCGCGTAGGATGCGTTGGCCGGCCGCTTCACTGGCACAGATGTCGGGCCAAGGCCCCAAGGACATCGACCACGTGATCTGACCCAAAGAAGGTGACACCACCAGTGCCGATCAGCTCCGACACCCGAGGGCGTGGCGCACGCCTGCCCCGCTCCGCTCGGCGGGTTCAGCTGCTTCGGGCCGCGCAGGAGGTGTTCGTCGAGTCCGGATACCACGCAGCGGCGATGGACGACATCGCAGACCGCGCCGGGGTATCCAAACCGGTTCTGTACCAACACTTCCCGGGTAAGCTCGACCTCTATCTGGCGTTGCTCGACCAGCATTCCGGTGAGCTCCTGGGTCTGATTCGGACCGCCCTGGCGTCAACCACGGACAACAAGGCACGTGTTGCCGCCACCATCGCGGCGTACTTCGAGTTCGTGGACCGTGACGGCGCCCCGTTCCGCCTGGTCTTCGAGTCCGACCTTAACAACGAGACTTCGGTGCGCGAACGGGTCGACAAGCTCTCGGAGGACTCCGCCAAGGCCATCGCCGAGGTCATCAAGGAGGACACCGACCTCCCTGACGACGAGGCGCATCTGCTTGGCATGGCACTGTCGGGCATGGCACAGATCTGTGCACGCTTCTGGCTGTCGCAAGGTTCCTCGATCCCCCGCGGCGAGGCTGCCCGACTGGTGGCGGCGCTGTCCTGGCGCGGTCTGGGTGGCTTCCCCAAGATCGAGCGGGAAGGATCTGGCGTCGACGCGGGTTAGCCTGCAAAGGAAGTACGACGATCGGGGCATAATGCTTGGGGTCGCTGACGATCAAACCCTGACGAAAGGCTTTCCCGTGGAGGTCAAGATCGGCGTGCAGAACGTCGCGCGCGAGATCGTGCTGGAGTCCGAACAGTCCCCCGAGGAGGTCGAGGCCCTGGTGACCAAGGCCCTGACCGACGGCGGTGTGCTCAACCTTGTCGACGGTTCGGGCCGGCGCGTCATCGTCCCCGTGGCCACGATCGGCTACGTCGACGTCGGTGCGCCCAAGAAGGGCTCCGTCGGGTTCGGCACCCTCTGAACCGGCTCAGGCGTTCAGGCCCAGCTGCCTCATTCGGTGGGTGTGCTCGTCGGTGAGGCGGACGAACATCCGGCCCAGCTCGGCGAGGTCGGCACCGGGACGATCATGTCCCCCAACGAGCAGGCTGGCCAGGGCATCGCGTTCGACGGCGACACGCTGCGACTGGGACAGAGCCTCTCCGACCAGACGACGACCCCACAGTGCCAGACGTCCGCCCACCGTGGGATCGGCCTCGATGGCCTCTCGCACAGTCTTGACAGCGAACTCGGCCTGGCCCACGTCCTCCAGGACCGAGCGGACCAGGGTTTGGGTCGAGCTGTCCACATAGGCCGAGATCTCGCGATAGAAGTCGGTCGCGATCCCATCGCCCACGTAGGCCTTGACCAAGCCCTCGAGCCAGCCGCTGGGCCTGGTGCGGTCATGGAACAGGTCGATCGGCGCGATAAAGGGCTCCATCGCGGCATCGGGGTCCACGCCCATCTCACGGAGGCGAATGGTCAGGACGTCGTAGTGATGGAACTCAGCCACAGCAACACGGGCCAGGGCCGCCTTGGCCGGTTGGTTCGGGGCCATGTCGGCATCGGCTGCCAGACGTGAGAAGGCCGTCAGCTCGCCGTAGGCAAGGGCTCCGAGAAGGTCGACGACAGCAGCACGATAGCTGGGATCAGCGACCAACAGATCGTCGTCTGCGTGACCAGCGTTCTCGACCCCGCCAGCCCCACCCTCGGGACCATCGGCGAAAGATATCGGCTGCTCAAGGTCGTCCATGAACGCAAACAGTAATGCTCACCGGTAGACTCGGTCCTGACATCGGTGCCCGGTCGGCACGAATCAGCAGCCAGATGGACTGGACTGCACCCACGAAGAACTCCGATCGGCCCGCTTTGCATCGCGACCCGCATCCTCCGAAACCTTCGGACACTCGTGTGGCCCGCGCCGAGCGAGAGAACTTCATGAACACCCAAGACAACACAACAGCGCCTGATCCTGCCGAAACCGCCGCCGCTCGTGCGAAAGCCGAGCCGCCGGTTGTCGAGCCCACTTTCGCCGACTTCGACGTCCACCCCGACATCGTGGCCTCGCTGGCAGCCGACGGCATCATCCACCCCTTCCCGATCCAGTCGATGACGTTGGCGGTTGCTCTTGCCGGCCACGACATCATCGGCCAGGCCAAGACCGGCACCGGCAAGACCCTGGGATTCGGCATACCCATGATCCAGCGGGTGATCAGCCCCAAAGACGAAGCGTTCGCGACGCTGAAGACCGCCGGCAAGCCGCAGGCCCTTACCGTGGCACCCACCCGCGAGCTCGCGGTTCAGGTCTCGAACGACCTTCAGCGCACCGGCAAGGCTCGCGGCGTCCGAGTTCTCACGATCTACGGCGGGCGCGCCTTCGAGCCACAGATCTCAGCGCTCCAGCGCGGTGTCGAGATCGTGGTCGGCACGCCGGGCAGGCTCATCGACCTCGCCAAGCAAGGTCACCTCGACCTCTCCCAGGTCAAGTGCGTGGTCCTGGACGAGGCCGACGAGATGCTCGACCTCGGCTTCCTTCCAGATATCGAGAAGCTGCTCGCGATGACCTCTACCACCCGCCAGACGATGCTCTTCTCGGCAACCATGCCGGGCGCCATCGTTGCGCTGGCCCGTCGCTACATGACCCAGCCGACCCACATCCGCGCCATGGGCGAGGAGCAGGACGGCTTCACCGTGAAAGCCGTCGAGCAGTTCGTCTACCGCGCGCACGCGATGGACAAGGTCGAGATGCTGGCCCGCATGCTGCAGGCCAAGGACCGGGGACTGACCCTCATCTTCAGCCGGACCAAACGCACGGCTGCCAAGGTTGCTGACGACCTCGCCGAGCGGGGCTTCGCCGCGGCAGCCATCCACGGAGACCTGGGCCAGGGGGCTCGTGAGCAGGCTCTGCGAGCATTCCGCAACGGGAAGATCGACGTCCTGGTCGCCACCGACGTCGCGGCCCGCGGTATCGACGTCGACAATGTGACCCACGTCATCAACTACCAGTGCCCTGAGGACGACAAGACCTACTTGCACCGCATCGGACGAACGGCCCGCGCAGGCAACGCCGGTGTCGCGGTCACGTTCGTCGACTGGGACGACCTGCATCGTTGGGGCATGATCAACAAGGCCCTGGACCTCGGCATCCCCAAGGCGCAGGAGACCTACTCGTCATCCGAGCACTTCTTCACCCAGATGCACATCCCCGCCAACGCGACCGGACGACTGCCCAAGTCCAGTCGGACCCGTGAGGGCCTTGACGCCGAGAAGGTCGAGGACCTTGGTGAGACGGGCAAGAACTCCAGGGGTGCGTCACCCGACCGTGGCCGTTCTTCGGCTGGTCGTGGCAGCGGCGGTCGCTCGGGCGCACCAGCTGTGCGCGGCACGCGTTCCTCCGAAGGCCGGGAGCGTCCGCCTGCCGATCGCCCGAAGAACGCCGATCACCCCAAAGGCACCGAGGACGCCAAGCCACGCCGTTCCCGCAACCGTCGCCGCACCCGAGGCGGTCAGGACGACTCGTCCACCACGAACGTTGCGGTCGGCCAGGGCAACGAGACGGCTCCAGCCGCAGCACAAGCCTGAGCCTTCACAGAGTCCAACAGACGGCCCGCCACCCCCTGGGGATGGCGGGCCGTTTCTGTGCGGGACGGTCAGAGGCGCGGCAACAGGCTTGCAGCGACGTCGCGGTAGGCCTGAGCACCCTTGGACCTTCGTGACGTCGTGAGGATCGAGCGCCCCACCGCCGGCGCCTCGGCGAAACGAACGGTCTTCGGGATCGGCGGGCTGAGCACCGGCAGACCGTAGCGCTCCCCCACATCAGCCAGGACGGCCCGAGCATGGTTGCTGCGGCCGTCGAACATCGTGGGCAGGATGCCGAAGACCTCAAGCCCGGGATTGAGGATCGCCTTGACGTCGGTGACGGTGTCGAGCAGCTGTCCGACGCCGCGGTGGCTCAGCATCTCGCACGGCATCGGGATGATCAGCCCCTGCGATGCAGTGAGGGCATTGAGGGTCAGGACGCCCAGCGAAGGCGCGCAGTCCAGCAGAACCACGTCGTAGTCCGCCCGGATCGGCTCGAGGACCGAACGAAGCACGTACTCGCGGCCGGGCCGCGGCAACAGCTGCGCCTCGACCCCCGCCAGCTCGATGACGCTCGGGATCAGGTCGACGCCGTCCGCGCACGTCATGACCGCATCCCGAGCCTTGACGCGACGTCCGACGAGCACCTCGTTGATGCTCATCTCGACTTCGTCCGGGTCAACCCCGAGGCTGAACGTCAAGCAGGCCTGCGCATCGAGGTCGATCAGCAGAACCCGCTTGCCGAGCTCGGCAAATGCCGCCCCCAGCGATGCCACCGAGGTCGTCTTGGCCACCCCGCCCTTCTGGTTGGCCACAGCGACGATCGTTCCCAACCGCGTCACAGACCCCTCGTCCGGCTCGGGCTTCTGGTCCTGTTTGCGGGTTCGCGTTGTCGCAGTCACGGGTGTTGCCTCTCCGAGGGCTTGGGGTCGGGCACAGTCTGTCAGCGTCGCGTTGAGTCTGGGACACACGGTTCTGGTTCCTGCTGGGAAGTGTGATGACTCACACTTCCGCGGCGTCGGGCTCGAGCGCTGCCCAGTCGGACTTCTCAGGCCCGACCCGCTGACCCTCGGGGCAGTGCGCGCGAAAGTCGCACCAGGCGCAGATCGGCGAGACTCGTGGCAGGAAGAGTGGCGACTCGGCCCCCCGCTCGGCATAGCCCGCATCAGCCCTGCGCAGGTCGGAGGCGATCGACTCCGCCTCCGCGACCTTGCGGGCCAAGGTCTCTGGGGTGTGCTCGTGCACCAACACCTCTCCCGTCGACAGGTGGTGCAGCTCCACGCGCGCGCAGGAGCGACGGAACATGCCAGCCACGGCAACGGCATACAGGGCCATCGGCAGTGAGGTGCGCGCGTCGTCGTCTGTGAGCCGCGCCCGACCGGTCTTGTAGTCGACCACCACCAGCTCACCGTCGCGGTCGTCGAGGCGGTCCACCCGACCCGTCACGGCGAGCGTCTCGGTGCGCAGGGCAACCGTGCGCTCGACGCCCAGCGGTTGTTGGTTGCGGTCGATGCCGCGCAGGTATGCCGTCACTCGCGTGGTCGTGCGAGCGCGCCAGTGCGCGGACTGGTCGGGATCGCGGAAGCCGACGTCGATCCACGACTGCCGGACCAGCCCTTCCACGGCCGCGGGGGTGCGATCGACCGGCGCGAGATCCCAGAAGTCGCGCAGCGCATTGTGCGTGGCCACGCCGACCGAGGTGTGCGCCCGTCGCGACCGGGCAGCGGGCCTGGGACGGTCGAGATACTGCATGCGATAGCGCCGTGGGCAGTCGAGCCAGGCCAACAGCTTGCTCGGGCTCGCGGAGTAGAGACGTCGCGGCATACTGCCGAACGTCTGCTGCACAGGCACTTCGGTCACTCCCCGAGGCTAGCTTCCAGTGGTGACAGGGCCTGCGACAGCCGGCCGAGGACCGCCGAGCCAACGCGCCACCACCCGGGTCGGCGGGCTCAAGGCCACAGCACCTCAACGCCTCTTGCCAGATCCTCGATCTGTTGAAGGACGAGGGGATCGGTTGTGTTCTCACCCAGACGGTTCACCTTGCCGTCCCCGTGGTAGTCCGAGGAGCCCGTGACGAGCAGGTCCAACGAGGCGGCCAGGTCGAGTCCGTGGCGCACCTGCTCGGGGGTGTGGTCCCGATGGTGCACCTCCAGACCGGCCATCCCCGCGGCCGCCATTGCCTCGATGACCGAGTCGTCCACGACGAGACCGCGAATGCTGGCGAACGGGTGCGCCATGACCGCGACCCCGCCGGCCGCGACCACGAGACGCACCGCCTGCACCGCATCGACGGCGTAGTGCGTGGCGTAATACGGGGACCCGCTGTTCAAGTAGCCACGGAAGGCGTCGTCCCGAGAGTCGGCGATCCCCTTGGCCACCATCGCATCCGCGATGTGCGGGCGACCGATCGTCGCTCCGGGCCCGATCTGCTCGAGGACGTCGTCCCAGTCGAGTGGCAGGTCCTGCGATATCCGCTCGACGATGCGTTGCGCCCGAGTCGCGCGGCTCTCCCTCGAGTGCTCCAGCTCGTCCAGCAGGCCCGGCGCCGACGGGTCATGGAGATAGCCGAGCAGGTGGATGCTGATGCCGTTGTCCTTGCAGGAGATCTCGATCCCGCGGACAAGGGCGATCCCTTGCTGCTCTGCTGCGACCGTGGCCTGGGCCCAGCCAGCAGTAGTGTCGTGGTCGGTCAGAGCAACGACGTCGAGGCCGGTCTGGACCGCGGAGGAGATGACCTCGGCCGGTGACTGCCTGCCATCACTGGCGGTGGAGTGGGTGTGAAGGTCGATGCGCACGGCCTAAGGCTA
>DATCQG010000262.1:0-4320 GCA_036569625.1 Dermatophilaceae bacterium
CACACCCCGCTCGCGCATGGACAGCGACAGGATCGCCATGATCTGATCCCCGTCAACATCTGCGCCACGGGCGTCCACGGCAAGGCAACGGTCGGCGTCGCCATCGAGGGCGATGCCAAGGTCGGCTCCGGCAGCGACCACGGCCTTCTGCAGCTTTCCCAGGTGGGTGGACCCGTATCCGTCGTTGATGTTGAGACCGTCGGGCTCGCAGCCGATGACCGACACACGAGCCCCCGCCTGGCGGAAGGCCTCCGGAGCGACCTCACTGGCGGCGCCGTGCGCTGCATCCAGGACGACGGATAGTCCGTCCAGACGGTGCGGCAGGCTGCCGAGCAGGTGGGCGATGTACCGCGCGGGGCCGTCCTGGAGCGGGCGCACCCGTCCCACGTCCGCACCGGTGGGTCGATCCCACGGCTCGTTCAGCCGAGCCTCGATCGCGTCCTCGAGCTCGTCGGCCAGCTTGTGGCCACCCCGCGCGAAGAACTTGATGCCGTTGTCGGGCATCGCGTTGTGAGAGGCCGACAGCATGACACCCAGGTCGGCGCCGCAGTCGGCGATCAGGAAGGCGATGGCGGGAGTCGGCAGCACGCCGGCATCCAGGACATCGACCCCCGCTGAGGCCAGCCCCGCGATGGTCGCCGCGGCCAGGAACTCCCCCGAAGCCCTGGGATCCCGACCCACGATCGCCGTCGGCCGGTGATCATCAAAGGCACCGACCTCACCCAGCACGTGAGCCGCCGCCACGGACAGGTCAAGGGCGAGCTCGGCGGTCAGGTACTTGTTCGCAAGGCCCCGAACGCCATCGGTGCCAAAGAGTCGAGCAGCCATACGGGCGAGCCTCTCAGGGGAGATAACAGAGGAGGCCTCGAAGCCCGGGCGTCGCCGGGTTCGAAGCCGCCACTCGCGGGATGATGCTGGCTCAGCGCTTGCTGTACTGGGGCGCCTTGCGGGCCTTCTTCAGACCAGCCTTCTTGCGCTCCGGGACGCGCGCGTCGCGGGTCAGGAAACCGGCCTTCTTCAGTGCCGGGCGGTTCAGGTCCTCGTCGATACCGTTCAGCGAACGGGCGATTCCCAGACGCACCGCGCCGGCCTGGCCGGAAGGGCCACCGCCGTGCACGCGGACGAGCACGTCATACGCTCCGTCCAGCTCGAGCACCTTGAAGGGCTCGTTCACGATCTGCTGGTGCACCTTGTTGGGGAAGTACTGGTCCAGCGTGCGGTTGTTGATCTTCCACTGACCGCTGCCCGGGATGATCCGCACGCGGGCGATGGCCTGCTTGCGGCGACCGGTCGCGGCACCGGGGACCGAAGCCGTTGGCTTGCGGACCTCGGCCACGGGGGCCTCGGACTCGCTGGTGTACTCGGTGAGCTCTTGCTCTTCGCCCTTGACAACATCTGTGTCGACGGCGGAAGTGGTGTCAGCCACGGTTCTCCTCGTTGCGATGTCTGAGTCGTTGAGACCCAGCCTGATCAGTTAATGGTTCAGCCCTGGCGGGCCGAGGGATTACTGCGCGACCTGTGTGATCTCGAACGGCACTGGCTTCTGCGCCTGGTGCGGGTGCACGTCTCCGGCGTAGACCTTCAGCTTGCTCAGCTGCTGACGCGCGATCGAGTTCTTGGGGAGCATGCCGCGGACGGCCTTCTCGACGGCCTTTTCGGGCGCCTTGGCGAGCAGCTCCTGGTAGGAGGTGGCCCTGAGCCCACCCGGAAAGCCCGAGTGGTGGTAGGCCTTCTTCTGCGCCAGCTTGCTGCCGGTCAGGGCAACCTTGTCGGCATTGATGATCACGACGAAGTCACCCCCGTCAACGTGCGGCGCGAAGGTCGGCTTGTGCTTGCCACGCAGGAGGATGGCGGTCTGGCTGGCCAGCCGTCCAAGGACGACGTCGGTGGCGTCGATGACGTACCACTGACGCTCAACCTCGCCGGGCTTTGGGGTGTACGTACGCACGGATAAGCCTTCGTTCTCTCGTGACTGTGCAACTCGGGGCAATGACTCGGTGAATGTGGTGGTGTGACTGTGGCAGTGCATCTCCCCCGACAGATCGGGGTCGGCGACCCTAGGGCCGCAGTTCGCACAACGAGGTATAACGATACCGGGGTCCACCCACCCCACATAATCAGCGCCTATGGCCCGGCTCTGAGCACGGATGGCCCCTTCTCATGCTCTGGCAGAAGACTTGTGCAAAGGAACTGTGCATGATTAGTGTGTGTTCATGAGCAGTCCTGCGCCCACCGTCCACCTCGACCGTGCGGCTCTTGCCATGCTCGCCCATCCCTTGCGCTCCCGACTGTTCGCCGAGCTTCGGGTCCGGGGCCCAGCCACTGCAACGACGCTGGCCACCGTCCTTCAGACCAACACGGGAGCCACCAGCTACCACCTGCGCAAGCTTGCCCAGGTGGGTCTGGTGGTCGACACCAGCCAAGGCAGAGGCCGGATCCGGCTCTGGAGCCCCGGCACCGAGTTCCGGCCTCGCGATGAGGACCCGGGCGACGACGCCGACGCCGACGCCGCGGTGGCCTGGCTCGCCCGCGACTACCTGCATCACTTCACCGACCGGGCAGAAGTGTGGCTGGACACGCAGGACCGCTGGCCGTCCGAGTGGCGCGAGCCGGTCGGGCTCTCGGACCACCTCGTGCAGGTCACTGCGGGTCAGCTGTCGGCGCTGCGGGCTGATCTGGCCGAGGTCCTCGAGCGTTACCGCCGGGTGGGAGCGGGCAATCCGAGTGCCAAGAGGGTCTCCGTCTACCTCTGCCCTCTGCCGGTCGACGGCCCGCCCGGCTGAGGAGGAGGCGCAGATGGACTTCTCAGTGCTGGCGGTCATCGTCCTGGCCGGCCTGGTCGGGCCCCTTCTCGCTCTTCCGCGGGGTTGGCACGTACCGGTGGTCGTCGGGGAGCTCCTCGTGGGGATCATCCTGGGCAGGACGGGCCTCGGTTACCTGGACGCCTCCGACACCACGTTCTCCTTCCTTGCCGAAGTCGGGTTCGGGCTCGTCATGTTCGTGGTCGGCACCCATGTGCCCGTTCGTGACCTGAACCTGCGACTAAGCCGCGGCACGGCCCGCGCCGTACTGGTGGGAGCAGGATCCGCCATTCTGGGCGTGCTCCTCGCCGCTGCGTTCGGGACCGGCCATGCCGCCCTGTATGCCGTCCTGATGGCTTCGTCCTCGGCCGCCCTCATCCTGCCGATCATCGACTCGCTGGGTCTCGGCGGCCCGCACGTGCTGCAGCTTCTCCCTCAGGTCGCGATCGCCGACGCCGTCTGTATCGTCGCCTTGCCACTGGCCATCGACCCGCCCCATGCTGGGCGGGCCGCACTGGGTGCGCTGACCGTCATACTGTCCGGCGTCGCCGTCTTCGCCATCCTCTTTCTGTTGGAGCGCAAGGGCTTTCGCCGCAGAGTGCATCGGGTCTCCGAGGAACGCCATTTTGCCCTGGAGCTCCGGATAAGCCTGATGGTCCTGTTCTCGCTCGCCGCCGTCGCCACCCGCTCACATGTGTCGATCATGCTCGCGGGCTTCGTGTTCGGGCTGGCGGTGGCTGCAGTTGGACAACCCAGACGACTGGCACGGCAGCTGTTCGCGGTGACCGAGGGCTTCCTCGGCCCGTTGTTCTTTGTCTGGCTGGGGGCATCTCTTGACCTGCGCGCGTTGGGTGCCCACCCGGCGTTGATCCTCCTTGGACTCCTGCTCGGCATGGGCGCGGTGCTCAGCCATTCCCTGGCCCGGCTCACGGGGCAGCCGCTGAGCGTGAGCGCCCTGGCCGCCGGGCAGCTGGGAGTGCCGGTTGCCGCCGCTGCCCTTGGCACCAGCCTGAGCGTCCTGCAGCCGGGCGAACCCGCGGCCCTGGTCCTGGGCGCGCTGGTCACCATCGCTGCGGCGACCATCGCCGGCGGACTTGCATTCCGGCAGGGGCAGATCAGCTCTCCCGCAGGGGTGGGAAAGTCCTAGCTGGACGCCGGACCCGACCCTCGTCCCAGACCGGTTCGTCGGACTCATACACCGAGCCGTCCTGGCCGAAGATGAGGCAGCGGTCGAACCCCTTGGCGAACCAGCGGTCGTGCGTCACGGCGATGACGGTGCCCTCAAATGCCTCGAGCCCCTCATCGAGCGCCTCCGCCGACTGCAGGTCCAGGTTGTCAGTGGGCTCATCGAGCAACAGCAGAGTAGCGCCGCTGAGCTCGAGCAACAGGATCTGGAAACGCGCCTGCTGGCCCCCGGAGAGCGACTCGAAGGTCTGTTCCGACGCGCGAGCGAGCTCATAGCGATCCAGCGCCCTGGCTGCTTCCTCCCTGGGCTTGCCCTCACGATGTTCATCACCTC
>DATCQG010000263.1:0-9459 GCA_036569625.1 Dermatophilaceae bacterium
ATTCGCCGAGATCGGTATTGATGAGTTCGTGCTGTACTGGCCAAATACGTGGCGTGATGCTCCCAGTGAGCAGGAGGTGTTCGAGGAGGTTGGCGGCACCGTCATGGCCCAGATGCGGGCTTCAGGAACGGCGTAAGCCGAACACCGAGCATGTACCAACGTCAACGCCGTTGGTACGGACGATCGCACTACAGCTCGTCGGTGGACCCGAAGGCGAGATCGATGACGACTCAATCCCGACACCACTGGCAGGAGCCGATGCGTCCGCCCACACGCCGGACGCTGAGCCCACTTGAAGCCCAGCGTTCAAGCAGCCCGCCAGGATCCCCTACTCGAACTCAGTCTCGGCATCACACGCCCTTTACTCGCGTGAGACACATGGCAGTCAGGTGCTCTGCAAGCCGTGTTCGAACGGGAGTCCCACGCCGAGATAGGTAGCCATGGAAAGCGGGCCGAGCCCTTTCGGCTGGCGTAAGACCTCTATTGACCAGGCAATCTGTGTGAGCCTTTGTACAGTTACGAAACTTCCGCACGGCGATGGATGAGAAGTAACATCCTGTCGACGATCGACGGTCGACCGTCCGGCGTCCCGATAGAGGAAGGACAGCGGGTCCGGCTACTTACGGTGCCATCGGGCGCCATGGCCGGCAACTAGTGCAGTTGACGGGTGTGGTCGGTTCGGTTCGGGACTTATAGTTGCCAGCACCCACGAAGCGGAAAACCAAGGAGGTTCCGATGGCCCGTTACATGTTCATCGCTCGCTACGCCAGCGGCGGAGTCAAAGGCGTTGTCAGGGCCGGCGGCAGTGCCCGCCGTGCGGCGATCCAGAAGATGGCCGAAGAGCTCGGCGGTCGTCTGGACACGTTCGACTTTGCCTTCGGCGAGGAGGACGTCTACACCACCGTCGAGCTCCCGGACAACAAGACCGCCGCCGCGGTGGCGCTGGCGATCAACTCCACCGGCCACACCAGCGTCCGAACCGTCGTCCTCATGAGCCCTGAGGACGTCGACGCAGCCGCCACGCAAACCGTGAACTACACCCCACCCGGCGACTGACCAAACCCGTCCCTGGGTTCCGGCCACCCGATCCACACGGTGCCGCCTACCTGACGTCGATGGTGCACTCCTGGTGCACCAGTTCCACGAACGCTCCAGGACCAATGTCGGCCCGAGGTTAAACGCAGCTGCCGAAAGGTTAGCTCGACGGCAATGGCCCCGGCCTCCGGAAGTGAGCGGACAGCCGGCGCGGAGCCAGGTGCCTTGCTCGTCGTTTGTCGCCGGTGCTAGAGGCCGCACCGGTGCGTCAGCTGGACTCGCCCACAACAGACTCCCAGCGAAAGCGCAGCGATGGTTGAGGTTCGTCGGCTTCAGTGGGTCAACCCGGCCCTTGGAGATCCCTATGACGATTCAGCTTTCCCAGTCAGCGCGGCCGGGGCAAGACCCACTGAGTCGGCCAAACCTGACGACGTCGAGCCCGCCCCTTTGGTCGACGCGGCACCGGCTAGCACCGTCAGGTATTCCTAGCTGCGGACCGATCGGCGCTTGCGTCCTTCCGAAGTCCCAGACGTCGCTGAAATCGGCAACCGCCCTGGACTGAGCGAAGGCCGCGTTCCAGCCCGGCAGCGGATTTCGTTGGAGCCACCACTGACCTCAATCGCTCTCTCGAACCCTCATCCCCAGCAACGATCCTGCTTGAGCAAGATCATCACGCAATCGCACCATCTGGTTGCATTCCCTTGCGGCGTTCGGCGGGTGAGAATGGATCAGCAAGGCGGCCACGGTCGGGGCGTGACATTCCGACCGTGACCGTCTTGCGTTGGCCTAGACAGATGCCGAAACGAGCGGTCGGCGGTTGTGTAATCGTCGCAGAACAGCCTGCATCTCGATCTACTCGCTGAGGGTCAGGATGTCGCCACTTGCTGAGTTGTTCACCGACCAGACCAGACATGGGCAGGGCGACCGATCGTCGTGATGCGACGCCCTGCGCACCACGCGTCGAACGCGGCCGAGGTGATCGGGTGCGACAGGTGGTAGCCCTGAGCGATATCGCAACCGAGCACAGCCAGCGCGGTGAGGGTCCGTTCGCTCTCGACGCCCTCGGCCACGAGTCTGAAGCCGAGGTTGTGGCCGAGGTCGACGACGCTTCGCACAATCAACGCGTTGCTGGGGTCGTGGGTCATCGCCATGACGAAGGACCGGTCGATCTTGAGCTCGTCGATCGGCAAGTTCTTCAGCTGAGCGAGGCTCGTGTACCCGGCCCCGAAGTCGTCGATGGAGATTCCTATCCCGAGATCGGACAGCTGCTGCAGCAGCTGAAGCGCACGCGCCGGCTCGGTCATGATTGCCGACTCGGTGACCTCGAGATTGAGGAGCTCGGGGGCGACACCATGTGCGTCGAGGAGCGCCGCCACCTGCCCGGGCAGGCCTTCATCGAGAAGGTTGCGGACTGAGAGGTTCACCGAGACGGCCAGCGGCCGGCCGGCATCGGACCACATGCGGGCCTGCGAGAGCGCTACCTTCAGGACATGGTGGGTAAGGGGGCCGATCAGCCCGGTATGTTCGGCAAGAGGGATGAACTCGTCGGGCATGACCAGGCCGCGCTCAGGGTGCTGCCAGCGAATGAGGGCCTCGACTCCAACGACATCTCCCGTACTGATGTCGAGCTGGGGCTGGTAGTGCAGGAAGAGCTCGCCGCGCTCCAGCGCCCGGCGGAGGTCCCCGAGCAGCGCCAACTTGGTCGGTGAGTGCCTGTCGGTCTCCGCCTCGTAGGCAAACACCCCCAGGTTCTGTGCCTTGGCGACATACATGGCGATGTCTGCGCGCTGCATCAGGGTGGTTGCGTCCCGGCCATGCGTACCTGACAGGACCACCCCGACGCTGGCTTCCACATCCAGGTCGATGCCCTCGACGTGAAACGGTGTCTCCAGGCAAGCACGCAACTTGGCCGCAAGGGCGGTCGCGTTCTCCAGGCTGCCCACCGCGGGCAGCAGGACCGCGAACTCGTCCCCACCAAGGCGGGCCACGGTGTCCACGCCCCGCACCTCGCCGGCCAGACGGGTCCCGACCTTGGTGAGCAGCTCGTCGCCGTAGTGGTGGCCGAAGGTGTCGTTGATTTCCTTGAACCGGTCCAAGTCGATCAGCAGCAGCCCCGTTCGGGTCCCCAGCCGGTCGTCCACCCGCAGCGCCTGCCCGAACCGGTCGGCGAGCAGCGAGCGGTTTGGCAGCCCGGTCAGGGCATCGTGCAGCGAGTCGTGAACCGCGCGGGCACGTTCAACATCGAGCAACCGGCGGTGTCCACGGCTAATCGACACGAGCAGGGCAGCGAGCGCCAGGCCAACCAGAAACACCAACGGGGTCAGCTCGCGGTTGAGAGTCTCCAGCCGCTGCAGATGCGCGAGCTCAGCCAGGGCGATCTGATGCTCGTGGCCTGCTGCACCGACCACAGCCTTGTGAATTTCGCCGAACAACGGGTCGACCTCGCCACCATCGAGCCGCAGCACGGTGGCCGTGTCGCCCCGGTCGACCGCGGCGAACAGCCGGTCGACTGCTGCGAGGTAGTCGCGGTGCTGAGCCAGGACGCGGTCCACGAACACTCGATCGCTGGAGACTCCGTCTTCCCGGACATGATCCAGTTGAGAGACAAGACTCGCGGCTGCCGCCCTGTAAAGAGTCCGAACATCAGGTCCCGGCTCGAGGCGGTACTTGCGTTCCAAAGACTCCTCAGCAGCCATCGCGCTGGACACTTCCGCATAGTGGTCGGACAGGTGGTTGGCCGCGCCTGCCCGACTCGCCGCGATGCTGGTCGCTTGCGACGACCACACGGCGAACACGCTGACGGCAAGCAGGACGAGCACCAGAGCGCCGCTGGCAATCCGGCTGCGCGCGGCCAAACGCTCGTCCGACGCCATCACGCGCAAGCCGGCAACGCCCTCGCTCCACGCAGAGTCGAGCAGGCTGGAGGCTTCGAGATCGGGAGCCGGCTCGGCCATGATCGTGGTCCTCTCCGCCCGCACGGGCATTGCAGGTCTGATGACGCATGTCGACGCGCGCTATCGCAAAGGCAGTCATTTCCCATCATGTCGACTTGACTACGCACTCGTCCGCATATTCCGAATACTCGTCGCGTCGCTCGGTCGGCTAATCGCGTTCGGACAAGCGTCGAATTGTTTGCCTTCGGGACGCCGGATAGAGGAAGCCGACCCCCAACAGGGGCGTACTCCGAGCGCCGCGAAGACCTTGGCTTCACCGTCTTTGTCATGGGCAAGCCCGGTGAACCTGGCACCATCGGCGAAAGCCCTCGAAGTAATGCAGGCCATTGAGAGGCCTCGGTGGGCAGCGTCACCCTCACGGGGCGATTCGCCAGGCAGGACAACCATCCTGGTAGCAGGGGGATCGGGAGCGAGCATCAACTTGCGGCTGAGCTCCGTCTGGGGGATCTTCAAGGACTGCGCGGATCTTCAGGACTTGCTGCGCACACATCGCAAGGATCTACGTCGCGCGTGAGACCTTCGCGCTCATTCGAACTATTCCGCGTGCAGAGCGTCCCCTCACCGACGCCGCCTGACCCGAGTCGGGCGAGTCGCCCGCAATGACAGCGTCACGGCGCCCACCCGACCCGGAAGCGGGGCACCGAATCGTGAAACGCGTCCCCGAGCCGACGACGCTGTCGACCTCAACAGTCCCGTTCTGGGCCTCCACGATTGCGGCCACGATGGACAGGCCCAAACCACTTCCCGCCCTGTCCCTCGCTGCGCTCCCGGTCTGGAAGGTGTCGAACACCCTTGCCACATCTTCCTGCGGGATCCCGGTGCCCGAGTCTGAGACGGACAGCACCACTTCACCGTCGTCGACGTGCGCCTCGATGCCGATCACATCGCCCTCGTCGGTGAACTTCACCGCGTTCTCGACAAGGCAGTCCAGGGCGGCTTCGAGCCGCTCCGGGTTACCGAGCATCACTCCGGCCGACGTAGCGCGCGTCCATTCACGATCAGCAGTCGGCTCCCAACGATGCAGCACCGTCTCCACCAAGTCATCGAGGAAGAAAGCGACCGGCGCCGGCGCTGTCTGCAGCTCGACCTGGACGAGGGTCAGCAGCCGGGAGTTCAGCGCGGCCGCCTTGTCCAGCTCGCCCACCACCAGCTGCGCGTCAGAACGCGTTCGGTCCTCGCTGGTGGAATCCCGGATGAGCTCGACAAAACCTCGCGCAACGCTCAGCCTGGTGCGGATCTCATGGGAGCCGAAACGCGTGGTCAGCTCCTGACGGGTGACCGACTCCGTTCGGCTTCGCCGACCTTGAGGAGCAGGCGCTGGGCGGCACGTTGCCGGTTCACATGCCAGATGAACAGGTAGACGAGCAGTCCCGTCCAGACGATCTGCCACAGCTCAGACCACACGCTCGTGCCCGCGGCGAGGTGCATGAACATCGGGACGCTCGTGGCGAGAGTCATGCCCCAGAACGCGAGATTCGTGGTCAGACGTGACCACGACGCGAGCCCGTAGACGAGCGCGAAGCTGGCCCAGATCAGGTCAGCGGAAAGGGACTCGTCCAAGGCCGCATACATCACCGCCAGGTTGGTGCCGGCGACGACCAGCCATCCAATCGCCAGTGCCCGCGACCTACGCGACGAGTCGATAGCCAACATTGCGAATCGTCTCAATGCTGCTCTCGCCAAGCTTGGCCCTCAGTCGACGCACGTACACGTCAACGACGTTGGTCCCCGGGTCGAACGGCATGTCCCAGACTCCATCCAGAAGCTCAGGACGGCTGCAGACCTCCCCCCTGCGATCCAGCAAGTAGGCCAGGAGAACGAACTCACGCTGTGAGAGTCCGATCCGCTTGCCTCCAGCGATGAGGGCCCGGCGGCTGGCGTCCAACCGGAGAGCTGGCTTCACAGACCCCGTCGAGATTGACCCGTCCGAACCCCGCTCATCGCGCATCCGAACGCGAACCCGCGCCAGCAGCTCGGCGTTCGAGAAGGGTTTAGCGACGAAATCGAGAGCACCACCGTCCAGTACGGCGACTCGCCTGCCCACCTCGGTCACGGACGACAGGACAAGCACCCGGGCCCATGGCTTGGCGGACATGAGCACGTGCAACACATGTTCTCCCGCGACGTCGGGAAGCGTCAGATCCAACAGGATCAGGTCAAAGTCTTCGGCCAGGGCTGCCGCCAGACCAGTCATTCCGGTCTCGCACTCGACAAGGTCGAACCCGGCCTCTCCCAAGAGGCGACCCAACAACAGCCTCAGGTTGGGTTCGTCCTCAATCACCAATATGCGCGGCATTGCTACCCCCCGAGAGAGCCGGCACGACCGGAGCCGGCTCGGGCACATCAACGACCCCATAGCCCGCGGGCGGGCCTGGCCGAGGATCCCATGAAGTCGTTGAGCTCTCTTGAAATAGTACGGCTGTCATGCCCTTGCTCCCCTATCTGCAGCCCATGCGAGACAACTCAGGCTCCGGCCGCGGTGCCACGACTTTGACGAGGCCTCTACCGGATCCTGACCCAACTGTTGCCAGATCTTGTATGCACTCATACCAACTACTGAGGCTGGCAACGCTAGAACCGGCCCAATGAGACGAACAATGGTCATTTGGAACTAGCCCCAGTCTCATCCGCCCGTTGCGCACCGAATGCGGCTCCAGGTTGCAGCCGGCTGTTGACGCTGTCATCGATGTGACAGTTACGTGACTGTCCTCTCACGTGAACCCCATCTCACGTGGCCGGTGGGTCGCGCGATAGTTGCGAGCCGGGCGCGACCGGCAGGCATACGAAATAACGGAATTCAGCCTGTTTTGTCTAGGGCGCGATGACGCCCCGCGCAAGGATGATGGACTGTCAAACGGATGAGGGCGGCCAGGTCTGTGGTTACAACGTTGCGAGAAGCCGTGACAACCCAGCCAGCCTTGGTCATTCTTGTCACAGGTCCCATGGCTGTTCAGCAGCCCTGCAGATAATCCACTCGTCGGGGGCGCTTGTGCTGAAGGAACTGAACCACGGGCGATCGGACCCGAGCCGCGGTGAGGCTCACCGCACGACGTCATTCCTCCAACTGATCTTTGTTGCGGTGGTGGTCAGGCTCCTTGGCGTCACCTCACTCACCCGAGGCAGTGGAAGGCGTGGCCCTGTTGGTGGCACTCGCCGCGGCTGGTGCGTTGAGCGTCGCCACTCCCGCACGCGGGCCAGCATTCGCTCCCCCAAACACCGTTGTACCGCACGTGGTCTCAGCACAGCTCGACGATCTGCTCGAGTCGGCCCCGCTGGCATCCAGTCGGGGGGAGCAGGGCGGTGTGAATCTCACCGCGGCCGGTGGGTGCGGGCTGACGATAACCGTTCAGCGGAAAGGACGCCGGTGAGGCTGTGATGTCAGGAAGAGACCGTCAACAAGGCGTGGCACTCACAACAGAGCGACGTCGACGAGTGCGCGCGATGCACCCACGTGCGTTGACTGCCCTGCTGCTGTGCTGGCTGCTCACGGCGGGCGCAGCTCCCGGCTCACGATCAGCAGGCGCGGCGATCAACGCGGAACGCGCGAGCTCCTCGGGAATCGGCAGCGGTGAGATGGTGCTTCCTGAACCGGCGCCATCGCCCGCGTCCTCGCCCCAGGACTCTGGATACTCGCCCAACATGGCCGGGCAGTCCGCCGTTGCCGACAGCTCGACAGCTCCGAGCGCCCCCCTGCAGCCGGTGGTGGTCTCAGCGCTGGCCAGTGACGGGATTCCCGCGGTCGCAGCGCGGGCCTACCAGCACGCCGCCGATATTGCCAACCAACGATCCACCGGCTGCGCTCTCCCGTGGACCCTTCTGGCCGCAATCGGCCGCGTCGAGTCCGATCATGGCCGCTACGCCGGCTCGGTACTCCTCGCCAATGGCCTCTCCACCCCGCGCATCATCGGCATCCCGCTGAACGGCGTTGGCACCGGGCTCATCCTTGACACCGATCACGGCGTGCTCGACGGTGATCCCGTTTTTGACCACGCCTTAGGACCCATGCAGTTCATTCCGTCCACGTGGGTCTCGTACGCCACCGACGGAAATGGCAACGGTGTCGCTGACCCGTTCAACATCTACGACGCTGCGGCGGCTGCCGCAAAGTACCTCTGCAACGCGGGTGGCGATCTTGGAACCCGGGCGGGCCAGATACGAGCAGTCCTCAGCTACAACCACTCCGACAGCTACGTCGCGAGTGTGCTGGCACTGGAAGCGACGTACGCCGGAACACCGATCACTGCCGAGCCAGCCTCAGTCACACCTGTCGTCAGCACTCCCCTGCCGCCGGTGAACCCCGGCGTCCCACCGGCGATCTATCCGAAGGTCCCCCCGCTTGCGTCGATGTCCCCGATGTCAACGAGTCCGGGCACGCCAGGCCCTTTTCCATCGACACCAGGTTTCACGCCAACGCCCACCGACACGACACCCCCGCCCACGCCCACGCCCACCGACACGACACCCCCGCTCACACCCACGCCCACCGACACGACACCCACGCCCACACCCACCGACACGACACTCCCGCCCCCACCAGCGCCCACGCCCACCTGTACGCCGCTCGCACAACCTCCGACCGATGCACCCAGCGGCACCCTGACCGACGCGCAGAAGACCACGCTCGCAGCCGTGGCCGAGGAGCAGCAGCTGGCACACGACTTGTATCTGGCCTTCGCCGACAAGTACGGCGCGTCGTTGTTCACCTGCATGAGCAAGGACGAGACATGGCAGCTGACCGACACGGACAACGTGCTGAAGCTGTACGCCGTCGCCGATCCCATCGCAGGACAGCCGGGGGGAACCTTCTCGAGTGCGAGCACCCAGCAGCGGTACGACACGCTGCTGGCCCAGGGCGCGAAGAGCGTGGACACCGCCGTAGCGGCCGCGCGCTCAGTCGAGTCGACCGAGGTCACCCACGTGAAGTCCGCAGCAGCCGACCTGACCGCACCCGACGTGCTGCAGCTGTACACAAACCTTCTTGACGCCTCCCAGAGCCACCTCCTGGCGCTCGGGGGCTGACCACCGGCCGTTCGCCCAGAGAACGACGGTGGACGGCCAGGCTCTGGATGGGTCAACGCCTCGACTAAGATGCCCTGAACGCGGGGCAGTCCCCACACACGGCCCATCGGCCGGACCGGGACGCTCACGGCCGTCGTCAGCAGAGCGGCCCTGTTCCGCCAAGACGCCAGGGCCGAAAGCCGGGCGCAGTTCCACCGAGGGCGGACCGATGGTCCAGCCCCGAAGGAGAGCCGTGGACTCGCACCCCACGACACCAGCCAGACGTTCGAGCCATTCAGTGAGGCCAAGAGGACAAAGAGCAATGACAACGATGCAAGCAGCTGTAGTCAAGGAGTTCGGCGAGGACCTGATCATCGAGGGAGTTCCGGTGCCGACGCCGGCCCCCGGACAGGCCCTGGTCAAGCTGATCACCAGCGGCGTCTGCCACACCGATCTGCACGCCGTGCAGGGC
>DATCQG010000264.1:0-2080 GCA_036569625.1 Dermatophilaceae bacterium
CTCGGCGCGGGCGGCGAGGTCGCCCTCAGCGACACGTCGGGATACGGTCGCCAATGCCTCCAGCGGCTCACTGAGCAGGCGGGCCTGTCGCCGCGCGACCAGGATGGCCACGATCAGGGCGGTGACCGCAAGGGCTGTCATCACCAGCCAAGCGAGTATCACGTGCGCCCAGACCACGGTGTCCGCCACCGAGGCGCGCACCACTCCCACAATGCTCTCTCCGGATGTGACCGGGACCGCGACTACGATGTCGCTGCCGATCTGTCCGTCCGCCACCGCGCCCCTACCCGCACTTTGGGTGACCCGGTCCGCAGTGCCTGGGCCTCGTCCAGCTCTTAGCCGCATTTTCAGGTCGTAGACCCCTACGGGGTTGTCGACCGTTGTGGCTGGCAGTTCCACCTGGTCGCCGGACGCGAACTGGGGGCCTACGTGCAGGGCCGCAGCCAGGGCCGCTCGCTCGAGCTCGACACGTTCCTGGGTGAAGAAGGCCGACCGGACCATGATCGCCAGCGGCACGGCGAATAACACCAGTGCCACGGCTACTGCCCCAGGGCCCCGGCAAAGTCAGGTGATGCCGAGGATTTCCAGGGATCTTGATGGATCGCGGGCGGTCCAGCGCAGGGCGGCGGCGATGTTGGTGTGACCGCCCAGGCGTAGGGCGCTGATGGCCAGGTTGCGCAGGCTGGCCATGACGTGTGGTCCTGAACCGGTACGAACCTGCGATCTGTCCTCGTCAAAACAGACATCCCTCACCCAGTGCAGTCGATTTTCTATCTGCCAATGCCCGCGGATGTATCCGGCGAGGTCTTCGGGGCTGGCCTGTTCGGGGGTCAAGCTGGTGATGCAGTGGGCGATCTCCTTGGTGGTTCGCTGGCCGTCCAGTCCGCCGACGTCGCGTCGCACCCGGAAGACCTGGGCTGCGTAGGGAAAGGTGATCGCCAGCTCGCCGGTGACGGGCGCGACCCGGGTAGTGCGCTGCTCGGTGCGCCCGTGGCCACGGTCGAAGCCGACGTGCTCTGGGGCGAAGTCGGCGACCGGGCCGGACAACACCTTCTGGCAGGCCGCCAATAGGCTCGGCTGGTTGCCTTTGACGGTCAGCACGTAGTGGGCCTTGCGGTCAGCGACCAGGTGACGTGCTGTCTCACGCTGGGTATGGAGAGCATCGGCACTGACCACAACGCCGGTCAGGTCCAGAGGCGCCAAAAGTGTTGGTAACTCAGGGATCTCGTTGGTCTTAGAGGCGATCTCACGTTGGGCCAGGACGACGGCGGTGTCGTGGCTGATCGCCGAGAGCAGGTGCACCTGCGAGCCGTCGGCCCGCCACGCACCACGCACCACCTTGCCGTCCACGGCGATCGCTGGCCGCCTCCCGCCGACTGGTTTGGCGCCAGCCTGTTGTGCTACCCAGGCACAGATCACCGCGTCGAGCAGCTCGGCGTCGAATGCCTGGATCGTGCGCCGCAACGTCGCCTCATGCGGCGCTACGAACCGGCCCCGCAGCCGGTGCCAGCGGGCACCGACCAGCTCAAGGACCCACTGAGGTGCATCGAACGCCCACTCCCCAATAGCCACAAACGACCGCGCCCCACAGACCACTGCCACCGCCGCGATCGCCAGGATCACCTGCACCGAGTGTCGAATCCCACGAGGATGTCGAGGATCGCGAACCGCAGCGAAACGGGCCAACAAATCCTGAAACGAGTCCTCGGTCAACGACGGACAAGGCATGGCACACTGAACCGGCAACGAGGCTCCCAGGGCTGCGGTGATCTTTGGTAGGACCACCCGTCATACCGGGGCCTCGTTGCCTTTCCCACCCGACACGCCCACACCACTCAGGCCTTACCGTGCCCCCACGTCACAACCACCGCATCACCGGCGACTTTGCCGGGGCCCTGGCCGTGGGTGGCTTTGATGGTGTCGTCGATGTCGACGTAGCAGCCCTGGTCGGCTCGAAGAGACCAGTGTCCCGATCCTGGAAGTACCTCATCACAATCTTCGCGGCAAGATCCTCAGCTGCGCGCTCGGGAGACGTTGAGGCGGTCGCTGAGGTGGGCGGTGAGGATACGGACGTAGTGGG
>DATCQG010000265.1:0-3467 GCA_036569625.1 Dermatophilaceae bacterium
CGCCACCGTGATCCGGGCCTCCGCGTCGCTTCCACGCCTGGAAGCCGCCGACGAGGTCAGAAGCACGCTCAAGACCGAGCTGGCGCAGCGTGGCCGCGGCAAGGCTCGAGCTGTATCCCTCGTTGCAGACCACGATGATGCGGCAGCGTGGATCGGTCACCTCAGGAATGTGGTGCGGGCTCGTGGGATCCAGCCGCCATTCCAGGACGTTCCGGTCGATGACCAAGGCGCCTGCGAGCTCACCGTCACGGTGACGTTGTTCGCTCGGGCGGGTGTCCACGACGACAGCACCTGCGGCCATCTCGGAGACCAGATCCGCTGGCTGCACCCGGTCCAGGCCTTTGCGTGCGGCCTCGAGGAACGCGTCAATGGCTACAGGATGAGTCATGGCCCCTCCTGGTCGAAGATTACGCCGGTACGGAGGGCGTGCTCAATGCCAGCCAGCTGTTGATCGTGATTCTTATGCCGAGCGGGCCCCTGCCGTCAGGTGCCACGGGTGGCGCATCACGCCATTGGTCAACGCCGTGGCGTGGTACTCCGGAAGCTCCGTGTGGAACGTCAGAGTGCCCAGCACGGAATCGCTGGTCATGTTCTCGGCGTAGTGCGTCGGTGCGCTCATGTCGTCGTCGTCATACCGCCCGATGGAGTAGTTCTGCCGGCCGCGACCGGTGAGGATAAAGCTCGTTCCATCGCCCAGCGAGCGGAGGAGCATCGTTCGGCCATCTGACTGCGGGAGCGGATGCGTCTCGATCCCCTCAAGGGCCAGCTTGGTCGTCAGGATGTCCAGCCCATCGCGATGCTCGGACTCGCGCCGGTCCAGAAAGACCTTCATCGGGCAGCCTTGGTGGTCATTGCGTGAACCCCAACGTCTGTTGCGTCGCACTTGCCTTGTAATGCATCGCGGTTCGTGATGTCCCCTTCCACGAAGTTGGGGGAAATCTACCGTTTGCCGATGTGCGGGTCGAGAACATCAGCCCTCGGCGCGTCGCCCACCAACGGATTTGACTAGCCTTTTCAGAGCAGCAGCTGAAACCCGCTGATCAGACCCTGCATGTCGGCGATCATGACGCCCCAGGCGCCCGAGACCTGCAGCACCCCGACGAGGACGAGCATGAGCCCTCCGAGTCGCATGATGGCGCCTGCATGTCTGCGCGGCCAGTCGAAGACCGCCATCGCCCGGTCCGCCGATGCGGCGGCGAGGAGGAACGGGATGCCAAGTCCCAGGCTGTACACGAAAGCCAGCGTGGCGCCGCGCCATGCCCCACTGGTCGTCGTGGCCAGGCTAAGCACCGCCGCCAGTGTCGGACCGATACAAGGGGTCCACCCCAGCCCGAAGAGGATGCCGAGCATCGGTGCCCCGGCCACACCCATGGACGGGCGAAAGGGCAGCTTCAGGCTGCGGTTGGCCCATGGAAACCTCTCCAGCGCCCCGGCGAACAGCAGACCCAGCACGATCGTGAAACCGCCCAGGACCCGGGTCAGCGTTTGCTGGTGCGACTGCAGCAGGGTTCCCAACCCGCCGAAGGCGGCTCCGTAGCTGGTGAACACCGCGGCGAATCCGAGGACGAAGAACAGGGCGCCGACCATGGTCCTACGGCTGGTCGCGACCCGCGCCGAACGCACAGTGTGTTCCGAAGCCACCGTGGGTAGCGAATGCACGGCATCCGCCCCAAGACTGCCGGTTACGTAGGACAGGTAGCCGGGCAGGAGCGGCAGGCAGCAGGGGGAGAAGAAGGAGAGAGCGCCAGCAGCCACGGCTATGGGCGCCGCCAGCACCAGAGGCCCGGACATGACGAGATCCCAGGCGGAGTTGGCGACAGACACCCGGCCCTTGCCCCTTCAAATCGATGAAACACAATGTTTGGAGATAGCCGATGAAACACAATGTTAGGAGACACCCGAAGAAATGAGCTGAGGAATGAACATCTCGGTCACATGTGGCGCGTTGGCAAGGCGCTGATGTCGGGCGGCGAGCTCACGAACATGTTCCCTCAGCTGGCCACGCAGCTCCTGCAGATCTTCTCCTTGCTGGCCGCCGCCGGACTGCTGGTCGGCGGAGCGGTGTGGTGGTCGCAACGGCGCGGCACATTGCGCGGGCCTCGGCCGCGGGCGGGATCCCGGACAGATCCCGGGATCGAGCCGCAAGCCCGGCGGTTCCTGCGCATCGGGTTCGGGCTGCTGTGGCTGGTGGACGGCCTGCTTCAGGCACAACCGGCCATGCCGGCCGGCTTCGTGGCCCATACGTTGACACCCGGGATCAGCGCGAGCCCGGGTTGGCTGGTGAATCTCGTCCACCCCTTCGCCCAGGCGTGGGCGCACCACCCGGTCGGAGCCGACTCGGTCACCGTGGTCGTGCAGCTGGGCCTCGGGCTGCTCGTGCTGCTTGGGGGCCGAGGCCTGCTCGCCAGATCTGCGCTATGGGCCAGCCTCCTCTGGTGCGCCGTTGTGTGGGTGTGCGGTGAGTTCTTCGGTGGCCTGCTCGCCAAGGGCGCGTCGTGGCTCACCGGTGCACCCGGTGCCGTCGTGGTCTACGCCATGGCCACCACGCTCCTGCTGGTCCCCTGGGACCGGTGGAACAGCGGCGACGCTGTGAAGCTGGCCCGGCGAGCCGCCGGCGTCTGGATGCTCGCAGCGGCCGCGATGCAGGCGCTGCCGTGGGAGGGCAGCTGGTCAGGTCGCGGTCTGTCGGCACCGTTCGAGGTCGGCACCGGGACCAGTCAGCCCACCGTTTTCCTCGCACCAATCACCTTCGCGGCCCATCTAACGGCAACCCACCCGGTTGCGGTCAATGCTGCCATCGTCGCCATCCTGGTCACGCTCGGCGTCGGCCTGCTCCTCTCGTCGGCCTCCGGATTCGTCGCTGCCGGGATCATCATGTGCCTTGCCACCTGGTGGCTGGCTCAGGACTTCGGGGTCCTGGGCGGACTGGCAACCGACCCCAACACAGCGCTGCCACTTGCTCTTCTTCTTGCGACGAGCTGGCCACGGTCGCCCGTACGGGTCCCAGAGTCGACAGAGTCCGTAAGGCGCAAGAAACGCCTGACCCCCCTCCTGCGCAGCGTGCCGGTGCGAGCCGGCCTGAGCACGGTGGGCGTTGGCGCTGTGCTGGTGGTTCCGCTGCTCCTGACGGGCACTCTTCTCGCTCCCCCCGACGCATCGGCGGTGGTGGCTGACAGCAGTGGTGGCGTCATCGCCGTGCCCCACCGGCCCGCCCCAGACTTCACGCTGACGGACCAGACGAGCACCACGGTGTCGATGTCGAAGCTGCGCGGCAACCTCACGCTGGTGACCTTCCTGGACCCGGTGTGCAGCGACGACTGCCCGATCATCGCCAACCAGATCGCGGCTGCGGACCGAGCCCTGGGGCCGCTGGCTCGACGGGTCCAGATCGTGGCGATCAACACCAACCCGATCTTCCATCGCGTCGAGGACGTCCAGGCCTTCACGAGGTCCCACGGCCTCGGCGA
>DATCQG010000266.1:0-2975 GCA_036569625.1 Dermatophilaceae bacterium
GGCCTGCTTGCCGGTGGTGAGCTGCTGGCCGGCGTACTGGTTCAGGAACGGCCCAATCTTCGGGTCGGCCGTGGCCGGGCCGGCTGGCGGGAAGAAGATCTTCTGCTCGCTGAGCTGGGTGTTCACCTGGTTGCCGACAAATGAGCCTGCCCAGGTGAGCAAGCCACCGGCGACGAGCAGGACGGCTGCGAGTACGAGTCCAACGCTGATGAGCAATCCGTCGAGAGTCTTGCGCTCCATGGGTCTTCTACCTCCATTTGCGTGATGGCCGTATGCCGCCACGTGCTCATCGTGCACGAGGAGAGCCGCCACGCCTTGGATGTCGGCCCGATGGGCGCGGCGTACAAGGATCTGCTTGCCTCACCTCCGGGCCGGATGCTGACAATAGCTCTCGGGATCGCCCGTTGATGATCAGTCTTGATTTCCTACGCCGACCCAACCTGGACGACCTTCGGAGGGGACCGCGATGAGGAAGATCATCTTGATGATGTCGGTGTCCCTTGATGGCTTCTTCGAGGGACCGTGCCGCGAGCTCGACTGGCATATGGTCGATGACGAGCTGCACGCCCACTTCAACGACCAGCTCAGCGCGATGGGCGCTTTCCTGGACGGACGTGTCACCTATGAGCTGATGGCAGGGTTCTGGCCGACGGCCGACACCGACCCCTCGAGCACCGGGCCCATGGTCGAGTTCGCCCGCATCTGGCGAGACATGCCCAAGATCGTGTACTCCAGAACCCTTGAACGCGCCGAGTGGAACACCACGATTGTGCGGGACGTCATCGTTGACGAGGTCTTGGAGCTCATGGCACAACCCGGCGGGGACCTGGCACTCAGCGGGGCCGACCTCGCAGCGACCTTCATGCACCTTGACCTGATCGACGAGTACCGGCTCTATGTCCACCCCGTCGTCATCGGACGGGGCAAGCCCCTGTTCCGTGCGTCAGACGCGAGGATCAGTCTCGAGCTCGCCGAGACCCGGACATTCGGCAACGGGGTCGTTCTCCTCCGTTACCAACGTCCTGGCGCTCAGGCTGGCGAAACCGGGGATGCCCAGGCGCTCTGATCGCGACGAGTCACTGCTTCACGATCTTTGGGCCCCGCTGGCTTCGTCGGATTTTCGGCGAGTGGTGTCAAGTCCCGCTCCGCCAGCTGCTCGAAGTCGAGGCAAGAACGGTTGATGACGCGATTCAGTCACCACGCCCTGGTTCATCACGATGTAGGTGAGGCGGTCCCAGAGCCAGTCCAGGACCGCAGTCACTGGCTTCTTCATGAGCCTTATGATCCGCTTCTCAGAGCGCCTTAGGGTCATCTAAGTGGCGTACCCAATTGAGGGGGGTATGGGCCAGTTCTTCACGGGTGCTGCACTGATCGCGCTAGCGTCACGACGACCTCACCACAGGTTCATCGAACGCCGGAAGATCTCGGCAACATCGTCCTCGGTCACGGTCTTGGGAGAGGTGGCGAGCAGGCGCTGCTGTTTCATCGTGCCCTCGACGAGGTGGTCGATGTCGTGCTCGTCATAGCCGACCGCCGCGATGCCAGAAGGGATCTCGATGTCCCGCATCAATGCTGTGAGGACGGCCGGCAGGTGTTCGGCGAGGTCGTTCGGCTCGTCGGCGCCGGGTGCCAGCAGGCGAGCGGCACGCAGGTGGCGCTCCGGCGAGGAGCCGAAGGTGAAGCGGAAGGCCTCGGGAGCGGTGAGGGCAACGGACATGCCGTGAGGAACCATTGGTTCCTCCTGGGGATAGTCCTTGGGGTGGAAGTCCCTGACCCGTCCCGCAATCGGATATCCGTTGGCATGCGGAATGTGGACTCCGGCATTGCCGAACCCCATGCCGGCGAACGTGGCGGCCAATGCCATGTCTGCTCGCGCCTCCGTGTTGTGGCCATCGCGAACCGCAAGCCGGAACGAGTTCGCGAGAAGGCTCAACGCCTTCTCCGACCACATGTCCGCGATCGGGTTGGATCCGCAGTAGGGGACGCGCTGGCTGGGTTGCTTGTGCTCGTATGACGTATACGGGCGGGCCGTGTAGCTCTCCAGGGCGTGACACAGGATGTCCATGCCGCAGGCGGCGGTGACGCCGGGCGGTTGGGTCAGGGTCAGGTCAGGGTCGATGACCGCGAGCGTCGGACGCAGCCGTGCGTGGCTGATGCCCGTCTTGACCTTGAGGGAGAGGACGTCCATCACGCAGATCGTGGTGCTCTCCGAGCCGGTGCCTGTCGTCGTCGGGACCGCGATCAAGGTCTTGAGGGGGTTGACCGGTGCCAGCCCTTTGCCCACGGGCACGTTGATGTAGTCCATCAGCTCACCGGGGTTGGTGGTCATCAGGTTGATGGCCTTGGCGGTGTCGATGCTGGATCCGCCACCGACTGCGACGAAGGCATCCCAGGGCCCGGAGCCTTTGGCGTAGTCGACGGCCTGCTGAAGGCTCTCGTCGGTCGGCTCGACGTGGCTCCCGTCGAAGATGTGGGCCGTAATACCGAACCGGGCCATCTGGTCGGCCACCCGTTGGGGGGTCCCGGTCGCGGCCAGTCCCGGGTCGGTCACGACCAGGACCCGCTTGGCCCCGGTCAGGCTGAGGTCGTAGCCGATCTCGTCGGCGGCCCCGCTGCCGAACTTCAGGTGCGGCGCGCCGTACGTGAACACGCTCTCAGGATGGGTGGACTGGTAGCTGGGCGGTGTGCTCATCATCCGTCCTCCCGTCTGCGTGTAACACATCCTACTATTCGGAGTACTGTGATATTGCACACATTTTAAGAGCTGTGATATTTTTTAAGTACTGTGATATTGCACACATTTTAATCCATCGAAATACTCCCCTGTCGAAAGTCTGGTATGGCAACTAACCGCAACGACCCCGACAAGATCATCAGGTCCCAGCGGCGACGGGCCGTGACCGCCAGCACCGTAGGCACGACTATCGAGTGGTACGACTTCTTCCTCTACGGCACTGCCGCAGCGCTGGTATTCC
>DATCQG010000267.1:0-5328 GCA_036569625.1 Dermatophilaceae bacterium
GGTTGCCCGATATCCGAACGTCGCCCCTGCGGTGGACGCACTGGCCCGGTTGCACGGATGCCCGGCGGCCTCCGTGCTGGTCACGAACGGCGCAGCGCAGGCCTTCACGTTGATCGCCCGTGCGCGACGCTGGCGCAAGCCCTTGGTGGTCCACCCGCAGTTCACCGAGCCCGAGTCCGCCCTGCGGGCCAACGGGCATGTCGTGACTCGCCTGCTCCTGGAGCAGCACGACGGTTTCGCCCTGCACCCTTCGCGGGTCCCTGCCGATGCAGACCTGGTCGTGGTGGGGAACCCGACCAACCCGACCTCACGTCTGCACCCGCGTGCATCGATCCTGGCTCTGGTGCGTCCCGGTCGCCTGGTCGTGGTGGATGAGGCCTTCATGGACGTTGCCCGGGGCGGAGGCGATTCCGTCCTCCAAGACGCGATCCAGGGCGAGGGGCTCGTCGTCATCCGCAGCCTGACCAAGACCTTCGCCCTGGCGGGCATCCGGGTTGGCTACCTCGTCGGGAGCAGCGACGTGATCGCCGAGTGCGCGCTCACGCAACCACACTGGTCGGTCAACAGCCTGGCTGTAGCCGCCGCCGTCGCATGTGCCGGAACGCAGGGTCAGGAACACACGCGGGCTGTTCGGCAGGACCTGTCGCTGTGGGTTTCCGACCTCGTCGCACGACTCACCCTGGTCGGACTGGATGTGGTCCGTGAGCCTGCCGGCCCCTTCGTCCTGGTCCACCATCACCACGCTGCGCGGCTGCGAGACGGCATGCGGCGCAGAGGCTTTGCCCTGCGCCGAGGCGACACCTTCCCGGGGCTAGGACCCCAATGGCTGCGGATCGCAGCCCGGGAACCCGCCATGACCGACGCCCTCCTTGCCGCCCTGGCCCAGGAGCTGGCTTCCATCAACCACGACAGACACGACAGCGCCGCTAGGGACCAGGAAAGCGAAGATCTCGCATGAATGCACACGCCTTTGAGGCCGAGAGCCGCGCAGCTGTCTATGACGCCATCGCCTCGCGCCGCGACATCCGGCGAGGCTTCACCATGGACCCGATCGAGGATGCCGCTCTCGCGCGCATCCTGGCCGCGGCCCACCAGGCCCCCAGCGTGGGCCTGAGCCAGCCGTGGGACTTCCTGCTGATTCGCGATGTCGAGCAACGCCACCGTATCCAGGTTCTCGCAGCCCGCCAGCGCGATACCTTCGCAGCATCCTTGCCGACCGGACGCACTCGCCTGTTCGACGGGATCAAGGTCGAGGCGATCCTGGCCACCCCGCTGAACATCGTGGTCACCTGTGACCCCACCCGAGGCGGTCCCTACACCTTGGGGCGGCACGCGGACCCGCGGATGGCGCCGTTCTCGGCGGCTCTGGCAGTCCAGAACCTGTGGCTTGCGGCGCGGGCCGAGGGCATCGGGGTGGGCTGGGTCAGCTTCTTCGACCCGGACGAGCTGGCCCGCGAGCTGAACCTGCCGGCATACCTCGACGTCGTGGCTTATCTGTGTGTCGGTCACGTCGAGCAGTTCCCGCCCGCACCCGAGCTAGCACTCTCGGGCTGGGCGCGAAGACGCCCCTTGGCTTGGGCGGTCCATGATGAAACCTTTGGCGATCGTCGCCTTCCTGGAGGAGTACCTGTGTCCTTGTTGACCGAGACCGTTGCCGCGATCGTGCCTGCCTCTGCCGAGGTGATGGCAGCCGCGCAGGAGCGTCAGTCGATGCTCACCAAACCCCGTGGTTCCCTGGGCGCCCTGGAAGATCTGGGTACCCGCCTGTGTGGCATGTATGGCGAGTGCCCGCCGCCGCTGCCGGAGCCGGTGGCCGTCGCGGTATTCGCCGGAGACCATGGTGTCCACGCCCAGGGGGTGTCGCCGTGGCCGCAGGAGGTCACGACCCAGATGGTTGGCAACTTTCTGGCTGGCGGAGCGGTGATCAACGCCTTCGGCCGTCAGGTCGGCGCGGAGGTCGTCGTGGTCGACATCGGTGTGGCGGGCGAGGTGCCGGCTGCTCCGGGCCTGATGGCGCGCAAGGTCGCTGCCGGCACCGCCGATATGAGCAAGGGTCCGGCGATGACGCCGGGCCAGGTGCAGGCTGCCCTGGAGGTAGGCATCGATGTGGCCAGGGATCTTGTCGCACAGGGGAACCGGCTGCTGGTCACCGGTGACATGGGCATCGCGAACACCACGGCTTCAGCGGCGCTGATCAGCATCTTCACCGGTCTGGACGTCGCCCAGGTGACGGGCCGCGGCACCGGCATCGACGACCTGATGCTGGCGCACAAGGTCTCTGTCATCGAGTCGGCGATCAGGGTCAACGCGGCCAGCCTGCAGGATCCCGTCGCGGCGCTGGCCGGTGTCGGGGGATACGAGCACGCAGGGATGGCGGGCTTCCTTCTGGCAGCCGCCGCACTGCGCACCCCAGTCATCCTGGACGGCGTCATTGCTTGTTCGGCGGCGTTGGTGGCCAAGGCGATCTCACCCGATGCCGCGGACTACTGGGTGGCCGGTCATCGCTCGGTTGAGCCCGGCGCCAGCGCTGCCCTTGCCCACCTTGGCCTGGTGCCGCTGGTGGACCTCGGGATGCGTCTGGGCGAGGGGTCGGGTGCGGCCTTGGCCGTGCCCCTGGTCCAGGCGTCGGCGCGGATCCTGCGTGAGGTTGCCACGTTCGACTCAGCAGGTGTCACGGACAAGCAATGATCACCTCCGAACGGCCAGAGCCCTTGCTGCCGTTGGGATTGCGCCTGAGCGGCCGTCGGGTCGTGGTCGTCGGTGGGGGACCGGTTGCGCTTCGCCGCGTCGGTGCTCTGATGGCGGCCCGGGCCAGCGTCACCGTGGTCTCACCCGCCGCTGTGGCCGCGTTGGAGGACCTTGCTGATCGCGGCCAGATCGACTGGCTTCAGCGGCCCTACGAGCAGGGTGACCTGCAGGGCGCCTGGCTCGCCATGGCATGCACCGCAGACGCCGCGGTCAACGTGGCGGTGCGCGCCGCAGCAGACGAGGCCCGCATCTTCTGCCTTCGCGCCGACGACGCGTCCGGAGCCTCGGCCTGGATGCCGGCCACCGGCCGCAGCGGACAAGCCACCGTCAGTGTTCACGGTAACCGCGACCCACACGCCGCGGCTGCCCTACGTGATGTTGCTGTCGCTGCGGTGGAGGCCGCGTTGCGCCAGGGCCCCACCCTGCCCACCAGTCGCCGGGTACAGGCCTCTGGGTCAGCGGGCAGGGTGATTCTGGTCGGTGGTGGCCCGGGGGATCCGGGACTGTTGACGCTCAAGGGTTGTCAGGCGTTGGCGGACGCCGATGTTGTCGTCGTCGACCGGCTGGCCCCGTTGGCGGTCCTGGACGGTCTGCGCGAGGACGTCGAGATCATCGACGTCTCGAAGATCCCGCGTGGGCGTTTCACCCCGCAGGAGGAGATCAACGACCTCCTGGTCAGCCGAGCCCGTGAAGGTCGTGTCGTGGTCCGGCTCAAGGGCGGGGACCCGTTCGTGTTCGGCCGGGGCCTGGAGGAGGTCATTGCCTGCACGCAGGCCGGGGTCTGTGTTGAGGTCATCCCCGGGGTCTCCTCTGCCATAGCCGCGCCCGAGCTGGCGGGCATACCGCTGACTCACCGCGGCATCTCGCAGGGCTTCACGGTGGTCTCTGGCCACGCAGCCCCGGAGGATCCGCGCAGCACCCTGGACTGGGATGCCCTTGCACGCGGCGGCACCACGCTTGTGGTCCTGATGGGTGTAGAGAACCTGGGGTCGATAGTCGATGCGCTGGTTGACGCCGGCCTCGACATGGACACCCCGCTCGCCTGTGTCATGGACGGAGGCCTGCCCAGCCAGAAGGCCGTCCTGACCAGCCTGTCCAAGGTCGCCGGATCAGGCCCACCGCCCGAGCTGCACTCTCCCGCCGTGATCGTCATCGGAGCCGTCGCCGCCTTCGCCGCCGGGTAGAGGCACCCCAGGGCCTTCAGCCGGGCGGGTCCGCCTGATCGTGATGGTCATGGTCATGGCTGGCGTCGTCCGGGTGGTGGTGCGGTCGCTGCGGCTGGCCGACCCGGTCGCCGAAGCCGGGCATGGCTGCCCGGTAGATACAGGTGTCGCAGTTCATCCGGATGTCTCCGCCGACGGCCTCGAGGTAGCGCTCGACGACCAGGTCGGCGAGCTCGTCGCAATCCCCGATCAACTCGGCAACCTCGATCGTCATGAACGGGTGCTCCAGGGCGAATGCCTCGGCCTGACTGACGATCCGGTCCGGCAGGATCCCGGGGAACAGGAAGTAGGGCGCGACGATAATTCGGCTTGCACCGAGCCGCCGCAGCTTGTCCAGCCCGGCCGGGACACCGGGATCGGCCAAGCTGACGAAGGAGGGCTCGACGCCGGCGTAGCCCCGGCCTTCCCACAACAGTCTGGCCACCTTGGCGATCTCTGCGTTGGCGTCGGGATCGGTGGATCCGCGGCCGACCAACAGCACGTAGGTATCGGCGCGTTCGGTGTCGCCGAGCATCTTCTCGATCCGCTGTTCAAGGATGTCGAGCAGTGCGGGATGGGGCCCCAGCGGGCGCCCGTAGGAGTAGGTCATCCCCGGGTGGCGTACCTGCTCGCGCACGAGTGCCGCCGGGATGTCGCCCTTGCCGTGACCGGCGGCGACGAGCACCAGCGGCAGGGCGATGAGCTCACGATGGCCTTGGCCGACAAGGGATGCTACGGCCTCTGTCACCGGCGGCCGGGACAGCTCGATGAAGCCCCCGGCCGCGGCCCGGTACGGGGCGTCGTGGCGGCGCTGAAGCCGGCCCATGAACGCGTTGAACTCAGCGACTCCAGAGTCGCTTCGGGTCCCGTGGCCCACTACCAACATCGGTAGACCGGTCATGAGGTCATCTCCTTATCGTTATTCGTGCACAAGAACGTTTTGGGGGCAGCAGCCACGACGTGAGACTGATTAGGGCGGCGGTTAACGGGCCAGCGGTTCACCGGGTTGCGGTGCACCCGGTTGGACCTCACTGGGCCCATCGATATCCACGAGGGGTGACCATGCGACCGCTGACGATCCGGGTCTGGCTGGCACCAATCACGACCAGGCTGTACATGTCCACCACCGCCGGATCGAAGTTGGCGATCGTCGTCAGGATCGCGCTCTGGTCAGGCCGACTGGCGTTGCGAACCACTCCGACGGGCGTGCTCGGCGGCCGGTGTTCAGCCAACAGCTCCAGGGCGCGACCCAGCTGCCAATCCCGCTTGGCGCTGCGGGGGTTGTAACAGAGCAGGACGAAGTCACCCTGCGCGGCTGCGCGGACTCTTCGCTCGATCACCGGCCACGGGGTGTGCAGATCGGACAGGCTGAGATAGC
>DATCQG010000268.1:0-1904 GCA_036569625.1 Dermatophilaceae bacterium
CGATGCCGCACCGCTCGGGGTGAGCGATGCGCTCGACTTCTGCCGGCAGATGCCGGCGCTCTGCGGCGTGGTGGGGGTGCCGGTGTCCGTCCTGTGCGACGACGTGGAGGCCGCACGGACCCTCGTTCGCTTCGCCTTCTGCAAGCAGGATGAGGTTCTCCGCGAGGCTGTCACTCGTCTGGATGCGCTCGCCGGAGGCTGACCCGCCTGCCACTCATTGAGCCATCTGCCACTGTCCACAGGGGTATGCCGGAACGCCGGTTCGTCCACAGGTCGGCCTCGTCGACCGTCCCCACAGGGTCGGAACGGGAACCTTGGGCTCATGCAGCTCCTTGTTTCCGCGGCTTCGGCCGCCTTCATCACTGCGGTGAGCATGTTCGCCACCGCGTCTGCTCCGGCTGTTCGCCCATCCCCTAAACCGAGCAGCTTCGCTTCGACCAACTCCGCGACGCTCAGCTCGGGTCAGACGGGTCCTGCTGAGGCAAAGATCACCCGGGTTACGCCTCGCGGTCCCTTCGACTGGCCGTTGTCTCCTCGGCCTGCGGTGCTTCGTCCCTTCGATCGGCCCGCGGACCAGTGGTCGCCCGGGCACCGCGGCGTCGACCTGTTGGCGGCAGCGGGTCAACCGGTGCTCAGCGCGGGCGATGGCATCGTGAGCTTTTCCGGAGTCGTGGCGGGTCGCGGCGTCCTCACCGTTCAACATTCCGGCGGACTGCGCACGACCTACGAGCCGGTGGACGAACGGTTGGCATCCGGCACTCTCGTTCATCGAGGCACCCGGATCGGCGTCCTCTCCGCGGGGCCTGGCCACTGCACGCCACGAGGCTGCCTCCACTGGGGGGCCATCTCCGGACTGGACTACCGAGATCCCCTGTCGCTGTTGGGTTTTGGCCGGCCGATTCTCCTGCCGCTTGGCTGAGCGATCAGGCGCGCGGATGCGCCTGCTGGTAGGAGCGCCTCAGCCTTTCGACCGAGATGTGTGTATAGATCTGCGTCGTGGCCAGGCTGGCGTGGCCGAGCATCTCCTGGACCGCCCGAAGATCGGCACCACCCTCGAGCAGATGGGTGGCCGCGCTGTGCCTCAGACCGTGGGGTCCCACATCCGGCGCCTCAGGCACGTACTGCAACAGCTGGTGGACCGCGCCCCGGACCTGCCGGGGATCGACCCGGCCACCTCGCCGGCCCAGGAACAGCGCCGGACCGCTGACCGATGTGACCACCTGGCCCCGACCCAGCGTTAGCCATCCCTGCAGTGCGTTGGCCGCAGGACCGCCGAAGGGGACCGTCCTCTCCTTGGCCCCCTTGCCCATGACACGGACCACGTTGGATCCGAAGTCGACGTCGTCAATGTCCAGGCCGACCAGCTCACCGACCCGAATACCCGTGGCATACAACAGCTCCAACATCGCGCGGTCCCGCAGATGCAGTGCGTCCTGGTCGTCTGCGGCAACGGCGGCGACATCCAGCAATGTGGTGATCTCGTCCTGCTTGAGCACGCCGGGCAGCGTCTGGAGACGTTTGGGGGCCACGAGGCGCAAAGACGGATCAGCCTCAACCAGGCCGGTCCGGGTCGCCCACCGCAAGAATGCCCGCGCCGACGCGGCCCGGCGCGCGATGGTCGCTCGGGCTGCCCCGGTCTCCGACTGCTGGGCCAGCCAGGACCGCAGGTCGGAGAGCCGGAGCTCGGACAGGTCGTGGATCCCGTGCGAGTCGGCGAAGTCCATCAGGTTGCCCAGGTCACCCAGGTAAGCCCGTTGGGTGTGCACGGACCGACCCCTCTCGACGCGGAGATGCCGGCCGAAGGCTTCGACGTGGCTGAGCGAGTCCGGCTGCACCACCCCACGCTGACAAAGCCGGGCTCGATCGGCAAGGACATCGACGCGGCCTCTTCCCGTGTCCTCGGT
>DATCQG010000269.1:0-5711 GCA_036569625.1 Dermatophilaceae bacterium
GCACGACGCGGGGGCGGCGTGAGCGGCATACCGGGCCACAACGCTGCGCAGCGCGTGCTCGAGATGTGATCGGGTTCCGTCTCCCCCCATTAACCCGTACGAAACACGGCTAGGGCAGGATCGCAATATGGATCGTCAACAGGAGTTCGTCCTACGCACCATCGAGGAACGCGACATCCGCTTCGTGCGGCTCTGGTTCACCGACGTGCTCGGCCAGCTGAAGTCGGTCGCCATAGCGCCCGCGGAGCTGGAAGGCGCCTTCTCCGAGGGCATCGGCTTCGACGGTAGCGCCATCGAGGGCTTCACCCGGATCTACGAGGCCGACATGCTGGTCAAGCCCGACCCAGCGACGTTCCAGGTCCTGCCTTGGCGTGGCGAGAACCCAGGAACCGCAAGGATGTTCGGCGAGATACTGCTGCCCGACGGTTCTCCCAGCTTCGCCGACTCCCGCTTTGTCTTGAAACGGGCGCTGGCCAAGGCTGCAGAACTCGGTTTCACGTTCTACACCCACCCCGAGATCGAGTTCTTCCTCTTCGAGCAGCCGATCAAGCTGGGGCTTCCGCCGATCCCGGTTGATCAGGCCGGCTACTTCGACCACGTGCCGCACGGGACCGGCCACGACTTCCGCCGCGCCGCCATCACGATGCTGGAGAGCGTGGGCATCTCGGTGGAGTTCAGCCACCACGAGGGCGGGCCGGGTCAGAACGAGATCGACCTGCGCTACGCCGATGCCCTCTCGACAGCCGACAACATCATGACCTTCCGTGCCGTCATCAAGGAGGTCGCGCTGGAGCAGGGCGTCTTTGCCTCCTTCATGCCCAAGCCTTTCAGCGATCAGCCGGGCTCCGGAATGCACACGCACCTGTCGCTGTTCGAGGGCGACCGCAACGCCTTCCACGAGGCAGGGGCGCCCTACCAGCTCAGTCAGGTCGGGCGGCAGTTCATCGCCGGCCTGTTGCGGCATGGTGCCGAGATCAGTGCCGTCACCAACCAGTGGGTCAACTCCTACAAGAGGCTGTGGGGCGGGGGGGAGGCGCCGGCTCACGTCTGCTGGGGTCACAACAACCGCAGCGCGATGGTGCGTGTTCCGATGTACAAGCCGAACAAGGACCAGAGCACACGGATCGAGGTGCGCTCTCTGGACTCGGCGTGCAACCCCTATCTCGCCTTTGCCGTAATGCTCGGGGCCGGGCTGAAGGGCATCGAGGAGGGTTACGAGCTTCCCGAAGAGGCCGAGGACGACGTCTGGAGCCTGACCGATGCCGAGCGCCGGGCGATGGGGATCGAGCCGTTGCCGGCGTCCTTGATGGACGCGATCAAGGCCATGGAGCACTCCGATCTCGTGGCCGAGACTCTCGGCGAGCACGTTTTCGACTTCTTCCTGCGCAACAAGAGAGCAGAGTGGGCCGACTACAAGGGTCAGGTCACGCCCTTCGAGCTGGAGCGCTACCTCCCTCGGCTTTAGGGAGGTCCGGGTATCCCTCGATAGATTGGAGGGGTGCGCGCAACCCCGAGGCCCGTCAGTCGTGCGGGTCAGCTGGCCCGACTGGGGTTCGCCGACCCGGCTCGAGCCGACAAGCTCCTGGACGACCCTGCACTGGCCGGGTTGACCGACCCGCTGGACGAGGTCTTCGGTGATGGCCTGACCGACGCCTTGAGCCAGGTGGCCGACCCGGACCTGGCTCTTCTCGGGCTCGTGCGCCTGATGGAGTCATTGCGGTTGAACGACATTGATGGTGATGACCCGGGGGGAGAGCTGATTGCTGCGCTGCGGCACGCCGGGAGGGGACGCGATCGACTCCTGGCTGTGCTCGGGGCCTCCTCGGCCCTCGGCGACCATCTGGTGACGCATCCGGGGCACTGGCGTTTCGTCACCGAAGCGAGCCGTCAGAGCGCTGCAGAGCGTCATGACTCCCTGGTCACAGCGGTGACCGGCGCCTTTACGACGGCGGATCCCACGCCTGCGTATGACGCCCTGCGGGTGGCCTACCGCCTCAACCTCCTCGGGATCGCAGCGCTGGACCTGACGGCGGAGAAGGCGGTCGATGAGCTCCCTCCCACGGCCGCCGCCTTGGCCGATCTCGCTTCCGCCGCACTTGAGGCTGCCCTGGTGATCGCCCGCGCCGAGGTCGGGGAGGCGGCAGACACCTGCCGGTTTGCCGTCATCGGTATGGGCAAGTGCGGTGGCCGTGAGCTGAACTACGTCTCGGACGTCGACGTCATCTTCGTGGCCGAGCCGGTCAGCGATTCCGCCGCCGACGAGGCGGCCGCGCTCTCCGTCGGCGCCCAGCTGGCGACGGCGTTGATGCGGGCCTGTTCAGCGTCCACGGCCGAAGGCACTCTCTGGCCGGTCGACGCGGCCTTGCGCCCCGAGGGCAAGAACGGGCCGTTGGTCCGCACGGTTGCCAGCCATCTGCAGTACTACGAGCGGTGGGCCAAGACGTGGGAGTTTCAGGCGCTGCTCAAGGCGAGGACCGTCGCCGGAGATTTGGACCTCGGTCGCGAATACCTCGACGCCGTAAGCCCGCTCGTCTGGCAGGCCGCCAGTCGTGAGCACTTCGTCGAGGACGTCCAGGCGATGCGGCGCAGGGTCGAGGAGCATGTCCCCGCGGCCGAGTCCGCCCGTCAGCTCAAGCTCGGCAAGGGCGGTCTGCGCGACGTCGAGTTCAGCGTCCAGCTGCTGCAGCTCGTCCACGGCCGGACCGACGTGACGTTGCGATCGGGCACGACCCTGGAGGCCCTGGCTGCGCTCTCAAAAGGCGGATACGTCGGTCGCGAGGATGCCGCAGTTCTGGACGAGTCCTACCGGCTGTTGCGCACCCTCGAGCACAGGATCCAGCTGTTCCGGTTGAGGCGCACGCACCTGATGCCCACCGCGGAGCCAGATCTGAGGCGGCTCGGCAGGGCAGTCGGTCATCGCAGGGACTCGTCGAAGGCTGTGGAGGCTCAGTGGCAGGAGCACGCACGTGAGGTACGCCGCATCCACGAGCGGCTCTTCTACCGCCCACTGCTCACCGCAGCCGCCAGGCTGAGCAGCACCGAAGCGCACCTGACCCCGCAGGCCGCACAAGAACGCTTGGCAGCGTTGGGTTTTCGTGACCCCGCTGGGGCGATGCGCCATCTGGCAGCCCTCACGGGCGGGCTCACCAGGCGGGCCGCGATACAGCGGACCCTGCTGCCGGTCATGCTCGGCTGGTTCGCCGACGAGGCCGACCCGGATGCCGGCCTGCTGGCCTTCCGGCAGATCAGCGACTCCCTGGGAGCGACCCCCTGGTACCTCAGGATGCTCCGCGACGAGGGCAGCGCGGCAGAACGGCTGGCCCACGTCCTCGCTCGAAGTCGTTACGCCGCAGACCTGCTCATCCGCGCTCCCCAGTCGGTTGCCATCCTCGGTGCGGCGGGTGGACTGACCCCCCGGAGCCGGCGAGCCCTCCTGGCCACGATGACGGCGGCAAACGTTCGCAAGGACACGGCCGACGACGCCATGATGGCGGCGCGCGTCGTCCGGCGTCAGGAGCTCTTCCGGATCGCGGTCGGAGACCTCACCGGGGGTCTGGACCTCGCCCAGGTCGGGGCGGCCCTCACCGACCTGACCTCCGCCACCCTGCAGTCAGCCCTCAACATTGCCACCAGAGCCGTGGAGGCTGAGCTGGGGCGAGCATTGGGGACGCGCCTGCTGATCGTGGGCATGGGCCGCGTCGGCGGCGCCGAGATGGGCTATGGCTCCGATGCTGATGTCATGTTCGTCCACCGGGCGGACGAAGGAGTGGACGAGACCGTCGCCCAGAAGGACGCCACCCTGGTCGTTCAGGAGGTCATCCGGCTGCTGGGTCTGGCTGGTCCGGACCCGCAGCTGGTCATCGACCCTGGCCTACGGCCCGAGGGCAAGGCGGGGCCGTTGGTCCGCTCGCTCGATGGCTATGTCGCGTACTACGAGCGCTGGTCCCTCAACTGGGAGATGCAGGCCCTGCTGCGCGCAGCGCCGATTGCCGGCGACGCCGATCTCGGGCAGGCGTTCTGCGACGTAATCAACCCGATCAGGTGGCCCCAGGGCGGAGTGTCCGACCACGCCATACGGGAGATCCGCACGCTCAAGGCCCGGATGGAGTCCGAACGTCTGCCACGTGGAGCGGATCCCAAGACGCACTTCAAGCTCGGGCTCGGTGGGCTGTCCGACGTCGAGTGGACGGCTCAGCTCCTGCAGCTGCGACACGGTTGGGAGTTCGAGGGGCTACGAACGACGGGGACCCTCGCGGCATTGACCGCTGCCGGCGAGGCGGGCCTGATCCCACCCGCAGATGTCGAGACCCTCACTCTGGCATGGACTTTCACCTCATCCCTGCGCAACGCGGCCATGCTGTGGCGAGGTCGACCGGTCGACGCGCTCCCCAGCGACCTGCAGGATGCCGATGGAATCGGACGGATCGTGGGCCGCGAAGCCGGGCAGGGCGCCGAGCTGGCCGAGGTCTACCGCCGGTTGGCCAGGCGCGCGAGGGCCGCTGTTGTGTCCAACTTTTACGAGTCGGGCTAGAACGTCGCCATAGACCGGTAGCCTCGCCCTTGATGAAGCGGACCGGCGGGGGCTCAGGCAGTCGGTTCACCATGCCCTCCTACGCGGATGTATTCCGCAGTCGCGCCTATCGGGCCATCTTCGTGACCGCGGCCCTGTCGACGTGGGGCGACTACCTGGCGCGGGTGACGGTCGCCGTGTTCGTGTTCGAGCGGACCGGGTCACCGCTGGCTGCCGCGGCAACCTTCGCGGTCAGTCTGCTGCCGAGCATCTTCGGACGCAGTCTCCTCGCGCCGATCGCTGATCGCATCCCGTACAAGTACGTCCTGATCGTCGCGCACCTGCTTCGGGCGGTCCTGGTCGGCGGCCTGATCCTCGCAGTGAGCACCCAGGACACCGTCGCGTCCTCGGGGAGCTCTTCGACGACAGTCATGTGGTGGCTGTTCACCCTGCTGTTCCTGATCGAGCTCGTCGGCGGGCCGGCCATCGCCGCCAGCCAGATCCTGATGACGGACCTGTTCAGCGATCGTCGGCTCTACGCGCGCGCGCTGGGCTTGCGGACGATGAGCGATCAGGTGAACCAGGCCATCGGGCTTGGCCTCGGGGGGCTCGTGGTCGCTTGGGTGGGCCCGGAGCTTGGGCTGTGGTGCGACCTTGCCACGTTTGTGCTCTCGGGTGTGGTCATCGCCCTGGTCGTGAGGGTGGAAGCCATCCGTGGCACGCCATCCGCGGGCGTCGTGGGATTCTTCCAGGACATCGGGGAGGGCGCCAGATACCTCTTCCACAACGGCGTCCTGGCCTCTCTGCTCGCGCTGAGCCTGTGCTCGGTGTGGGCCATAGCGGCGCCGGAGGCGGTGGCCATCGCCTATGCGCAGGGTTCGTCCGGATCAGCGGGCTTGGGCGGCCTCCTCATGGCAGCGCCCATTCTCGGCACTGTGGTTGGTCTTTTGATGGTCGGACACTGGCAGCCCGAACGCCAGAACTCCCGGATGATCGTCCTGGCGCTGCTGATGCCGCTGCCTCTCGTCGTGACCGTCTTTGCCCCGCCTCTGCCTCTCACCTGGTTGCTGTGGTTCGTGTGCGGGGTGCTACAGGCTTTCATGCTGCCGCTGCAGTCGACGTTCTCGCTGGTCATCCCAGCAGAGATGCGTGGCAGGGTCTTTGGCCTCGCAGGTGCGCTTTCTGTGGCGGCCAGCGGTGT
>DATCQG010000270.1:0-5502 GCA_036569625.1 Dermatophilaceae bacterium
TTGACCCCTGACGCGTCAGGAAACTGAGCCCGATCCCGGGATGAAGGTGAGGCCTCGCCCAGGGGTGATCACGGCATTCACGAGCACGTCGTGAGCGTCGCGGGGCAGCGGCCACGCGGCATACTCATCGTCGTTGACGACGGCGATGATGAGGGCATCGGGGTTGCGTCGTGCGAGCGCCCGGTCGTAGCTTCCACCACCTTGTCCCAGCCTTGTCCCGCTGTGGTCGACCGCGAGCGCCGGCACAACGATCACGTCGGCGGCGGTGATCCCCTCCAGACCGAGCCCCGGGCCCTGGCTGCCGTCTGCTCGAAGCTCGTGCCAGTCGAGGTCCTTGTCGGGCAGCAACTCGGGCACGATGACCCGCACCATGCGCCTGTGGAGGGTCTCGGCCAGAGCCTCCGTGGGCGGTTCGGTAGGAAGCGACCGATAGATGGCCACGCAAGGCTGATCGCCGTACGGCGGGTGCTCACCGGCGCGTGAGGGTGGCTGGGAGATGGTGTCCAGCAACGCGCTGACGGCTGCTGCGATCATTGTGGCGTCGGCAGCCCGATCTCGTTGCTGGGCAAGGGATCGGCGCTGCGCCCGGAGCTGGCGCCTCAACGTCTGCTTGTCGCGCGCGACTGAGGGTCCGGCCCCTTGGCTCATGCCGGGCATTGTGACACCTTCGCCCTGTGTCAGCAGGGGGGTTGTGCCTGCGTCGCCCATGCCGGGCGTTGGTCCGGCTAATGTCGAGGGCATGACTTCGACGCAGCCGCCCGCCTCGTTTGCGCCAGCACCGGGGGCCGTCACGAAGGCTGTGATACCTGCGGCCGGGCTGGGCACACGGTTCCTGCCCGCGACCAAGGCGACCCCGAAAGAGATGCTGCCGGTGGTCGACAAGCCGGCCATCCAGTACGTCGTCGAGGAGGCCACGCGCGCCGGGCTGCGTGACGTCCTGATGGTGACGGGCCGCAACAAGAGTGCGCTCGAGGACCATTTCGACCGGCACTGGGAGCTGGAGCGTGCGCTGGAGGCCAAGGGCGACGGGCTGCGTCTTGCGCGGGTGCGCAAGTCCACCGACCTCGGCAACATCCACTATGTGCGCCAGGGTGAGCCACTTGGCCTGGGCCATGCCGTCCTGTGCGCCCGCGATCACGTCGGCAACAACCCTTTCGCGGTGCTGCTCGGCGACGACCTGATCGACTACCGGGACCACCTGCTCGAGGAGATGATCTCGGTGCGAGCCGCCAAGGGCGGCAGTGTGATCGCTCTGATGGAGGTGCCGCTCGAGTCGATCCATCTCTATGGTTGCGCCGCCATCGACGACGCGTCACATGAGGGCGAGGACGGATCCGTGGTTCGCGTCACGGGCCTGGTCGAGAAGCCTGAGTCCGCCGAGGCGCCGAGCAACCTGGCGGTCATCGGCCGTTACGTCCTGGATCCGTCGATCTTCGACACCCTGGCCAAGACCCCGCCCGGCCGTGGCAACGAGATCCAGCTGACCGATGCGCTGAAGGAGCGCGCTGAGTCCTCCGATGCCGGAGGCGGTGTGCACGGCGTCATCTTCCGCGGCCGTCGGTATGACACCGGAGACCGGCTCGACTACCTCAAGGCCGTGGTCCGGCTAGCCGTGGAGCATCGGGAGCTTGGCTCGGACTTCTGGTCGTGGCTCACGGGATTTGTGGCCGAGCGGGAGTCTGCGGCGCAGGACGCTGCAACAAAGTGATCACTGTCGTGGAGCATCTTTCACACATCATCGGGACGGTGCGCCGACTTCCGCCGATCGGCTTGAACCTGCTCGATGCGCAGGGGTGCGTGCTGGCCGAGGATGTGACCAGCGAGGTGGCGTTGCCGGGTTTCGCCAACTCGGCCATGGATGGTTATGCCGTGCATGCGGCGGATCTCGGCACCGCCAGTGAGCGAGCTCCGGTCACTTTGCCGGTAGTCCACGACATCGCTGCAGGCAACACCTCAGGCGCTGAGCCTCGCGCCGGGCCAGAGCATGAGGATCATGACCGGCGCTCCCGTGCCCCACGGTGCGGATGCTGTCGTTCCCGTCGAGTTCACTGATGGCGGTCTGGCCAAGGTCACGTTCTCGGCCCCCGTCTCCGTCGGCAAGCACGTGCGTGAGGCGGGCGAGGACGTGAGGGCCGGCGACGTGGTGATGCGCGCCGGAACCCGCCTCGAGCCTCGCCAGATCGCCCTCCTGGCGGCCGTTGGCTGCGGCCGGGTCCCCGTCACTCCCAAGCCCCGGGTGGTGGTCATCTCCACCGGCGACGAGCTGATCGAGCCGGGCACCCGACCCGGGTTCGGCCAGGTGGTGGACAGCAACGGCCTCATGCTGACCGCTGCCGTTCGAGCACTCGACTGCATCCCGTTTCGCGTGGGTTGCGTGCGCGACGACGCCCGGACGTTTCTCGCAGCCATCGAGAGCCAGCTCCTGCGAGCCGACGCCGTGATCACCACAGGGGGAGTCAGCATGGGCGCGTATGACACCGTCAAGGAAGTGCTCTCCCGCGTCGGGACCATGCGTTTCGACAAGGTCGCCATGCAGCCCGGAATGCCGCAGGGCTTCGGCGTTCTGGGCGATGACGAGGTTCCGGTGTTCACCCTCCCGGGCAACCCGGTGAGCGCGATGGTCTCTTTCGAGGTGTTCGTCGCGCCGGCGCTGAGAGTGATGGCCGGGCGCCTGCAGCATGAGGCACCATTGGTGCCGGCCGTGGCCGCCCATGACTGGACCGCACCTGCAGGCAAGGTCCAGTTTGCCCGGGTCGTGTTGTCCCGCACCGGTTCCGGGCACACGGTGGCCATCGCGGGTCTGCAGGGCTCGCACGTGCTCGGCGGTCTTGCCAGCGCGAACGCCCTGGCCGTCATACCGGCTGCGGTCACGTTGGTCAGGGCTGGCGACACCGTGCGTTGCCATCCACTGGGGCCGATCGTGGAGGCGTCGTGACGGAGCCGCGCCTGACCCATCTGCGCGCTGACGGTAGCGCGCACATGGTCGATGTCTCGGCCAAGGATGTGACGGTCCGCACCGCGACTGCCGTCGGGCGGGTTCTGCTGTCGACCGCGGCCGTCGCGGCACTGCGCGGGGGAACGGTGCCCAAGGGTGACGCTCTGGCGGTCGCCCGCATCGCGGGGATCCAGGCGGCGAAGCGCACTCCCGATCTGATCCCTCTGGCTCACCCGATCAGCGTTCACGCCGTCGAGGTCGACCTCGTGGTGGTTGACGACGGAGTCAACCTGACCGCGACCGTCCGCACCGCTGACCGGACCGGCGTGGAGATGGAGGCGCTTACGGCAGTGTCTGTGGGAGCGTTGGCGCTGATCGACATGATCAAGGCCGTCGACAAGCACGGGCGGATCACCGATGTGCACGTCACGGCCAAGTCCGGCGGTAGGTCGGGGGACTGGGTGGAGCCATGAGCGGCCAGGGTTCAGCCGTGGTCATCACCTGCTCGACCCGCGCGGCCGCAGGTGTCTACCCGGACCGCTCCGGCCCGATCATCGTCGAGGCGCTGCGGGGCTGGGGCCTGGTGGTGGGCAATGTTGTCGTGGTTCCCGATGGTCCCGATGTCGAGGTGGCCCTGCGCGCTGCGATCTCCACGGGCGCTGCGCTGGTCGTGACCACGGGCGGCACCGGCCTGACCCCCACCGACGGCACACCTGAGGCGACCGAACGGGTCGTGGACCGGTTGGTCCCAGGGATCACCGAGGCCATTCGAGCGGCCGGCGTGCAGGCCGGCACACCCACGGCCATGCTGTCCCGCGGCCTCAGCGGAGTGGCGGGACGGACCCTCGTTGTCAACCTTCCGGGATCGACCGGAGGTGTGCGCGACGGGCTCAGCGTGCTCCAGCCTGTTGTGGCACATGCTCTCTCGCAGATCCAGGGCGGCGACCATTGACGGGGGGACTCTGGCCGGTGACCGTCACGGCTCGTCGGGTCGGCGGCGCCCCGGTCATCCTGCGCCCCCTGCGTGGCAGGGACCGTCGTGAGTGGGAGGACCTGAGGGCCGAGAATGTCGACTGGCTGCGGCCGTGGGAGGCCACGTCGCCCGAGCGACAGGTCACACGCCTGGCCTTCCGCCAGCTGGTTCGACAGTTCGACCGCGAGGCTTCCGAGGGGCGGCTCCAGCCCTTCGTCATCGAGACCGAGGGCAGACTTGTGGGCCAGATGCATCTGTTCGGGATCGCATGGGGCTCCTTCCGATCCGCTTCAGCGGGCTACTGGGTTGCCAAATCCGTTGCAGGACAAGGGATCATGCCGTTGGCGCTGGCTGTAGCCTGCGACCACGCATTCATCGGGCTGGGGCTCCACCGGGTCGAGGTCAACATCCGGCCCGAGAACACCGCGAGCCTGCGGGTCGTCCAGAAGCTGGGCTTTCGCGATGAAGGTCTGCGGCCGCACTATCTCCACATCGCCGGTGAGTGGCGTGACCACCGCTCCTTTGCCCTGACGACCGAGGACCTGGGCCGATCATCACTGGTGGAGCGCTGGAACCACTCGTAACACCAGTCACTTCAGCGACACACCGCGGCGGGTCCACGGGAAGGGCCATAGAGCGCTCTAACCTCGTGTTCGTGCAGCCCAGTGGTCTCATCTTCCTTGTCATCATTGCCATTTGGGCTACGTACCTGCTCCAGCACTGGGTCCGTCGCCGCGAGCACCTGGCTACCGCCCGATCTGTCGACCGGTTCTCCGATGCCATGCGCGTTCTGGATCGTCGCGTGGCGCTGCCCGAGCTCGACCTGTCAGCGCCGCAACCACGTTCGTATGTCGTCAGCCCTGCACGTCCCTCTCGCCCTGAGGTTGCGGTGAAGCGCATCCAGGCCCCTGCATTCCTTTCCCCGACATCCCCTCTTTCTTCGCGCCCCGCCGCTCGGGTGCGCGCGAACCGTGGCTTCCGCGCCCTGGCCGGCATCTCAGCCCGTCGGGTCCGTGGCCTCTCGCTCCTGGTGTCGTTGTCCGTCGTCGTCGTCGTCGCGCTGCTGACCGTCCTGTTGCTCCTGCCCTGGTGGAGCTTCCCGCTGGCTGTTGGCGTGCTGGCCGCCGATTTCGCCATGCTGCGTCACGCCGCCGTGGCCGAACGATCGGCTCGCCGCGCGAAGGCGTCGTCGCATCGAGCCAAGGCGGCCGTCCGCCGAACGGCCACTCCCGTTCCCTGGGCAGCTCAACCTGCCACCCAGTCCGCAGCACCTCGCTCGGTCCGGTCCGAGCCCATCGCGGTGGCTTCGGTTGCCGTTGGGGGCGGGGTCGCTGGGCCAGACATGTCGGTGGTCGAGGCAGACCTCTCCGGCTGGGCCCCTGTCCCTGTGCCTCCTCCGACGTACACCCTCAAGGCGAAGGCCGAACGTCCAGAGCCTGCTCCCGCAGCGGTGATCGAGTCCCCGCCTGCCTTGCCGTCGAGCTTTGAGGGGCTGGTCGACGACGACGAGCTCGACGGCCTTCTGGACCGTCGAGCCGCCGGAGCCTGACTCGCGGCACCTTCACGCGGCATACCAGGTGGTTCGTTTCTGACT
>DATCQG010000271.1:0-3934 GCA_036569625.1 Dermatophilaceae bacterium
GTAAGGGTGAAACGGTGGTGTAAGAGACCACCAGCACTCCAGGTGACTGGAGTGGCTAGGTAAACCCCACCTGGAGCAAGGTCAGACAGCAAGCGTTCGAGGGCGGCCCGCCCGAGCTTGCGGGTAGACCGCTAGAGGTGCCCGGCAACGGGTACTCGAGATAGATGACCGTCCGTCGAGTGCCGGCAACGGCGCACGGCGACAGAACCCGGCGTACCGACCGACTCATCCCCCTATCGGCCGCTGACCTGCATGTTTGTCTTTAGTTTACTGGCCCTAGTCCGCAGGGAGTCCGCAAGAAGATCAGCGAGGACGAGATCTGCGGCCTCACGAGTGCGGTCGTCAGAGTCCGGCCAAGGTGCGAATAGGTGTCCAGAGTCTCGGCCGCGTTCGCATGTCCGAGACGCGCCTGATCGACCACCCGCAGGCAGACCCTTTCGACGCGTTGAACGACGGCGGTCCGCTCCCCGGGTGACGTCGGAGCCCACAGGGAAACTGCACACTTCGGTCACGATCCCGAAGACCCTGACCTGGGCTCGGAAATGCTTGTGAGCCAGCAGCTGTCGATGGCTTCATTGATGTCGAGAGCCTGCTGATGCTCGTCGTTCCACTGGTTCTTGCACTGGTCGCAGAGCCACACCGGATGAGGTCCCGGCGTGGGACACCCTTCGGGGCATCCTCTCCACAACCGGCGCAGTCTCAAACCTGCCGCGGCCGCCGCGTCACCAACACTGGTGCTCTCCTGCATCACGCCTCACAGTTGACTTTTGGCACGTTCAACGATTGGTCGCCTCATGACATGTGGCGCCTTAGCCCCGATCAGCATGACGCTGCCGCGCCGCACGTGGGTATCAGCCGAACGGTTCGACTGCTAGGCCCATTTGCCCCGGCAATCACCAGATGCTGACAACCCCTCGGGCCAGAGGCCGATAGGGGGATGAGTCGGTCGGTCGGATCATCACCCTGCCCTCTGGTATATGGCATGTGTCCGAGGTGGGGTCTAGACATGGAACGACCCCGGCCGGAAGGGGGGAAAATCTCCGGCCGGGGCCTATCGCTTCAAGCCAATCAGGGGGAAAGGCGAAGCGGTCGAGTACCATCTTGCCCCACGAGCTGGGCGAAAGCATCGGTTTGGCAAAGAAACCGTAAAGTTGAACCCCCGACCGAGACCTAGGATCAACCACCACCGAAATGGAGATTGACCCATGAGCACCACCGTACCCAACCGCACCACCCTGATCGCCGGAGTCCGGGCCGCCTACAAAGTGCTGGACGAGCAACGCAAGCAGGATCTCTTCGAGTACGCGCAGCAACTCCTCGAGGAGCAGCAGGCGGGCACCGTCTGACCAGCCTGCACAGCGACGCCCTCCAGGTCAGGGGTATGGAGGGCGTTGTGTGTGCAGGCGTTCGGGATTGGCGAAAGTTGCCCGAACGGATGATGCAGGTAATCCCGGAGAGACTCACTCTAGAAACGGGGACACGGCAGCGCCCCGGGTTCCTCCGGGGCTGGCGGGGCGTTGCCGTGCAGGGAGCAGTAAGCCCCGAACCCTGCGCAAAGCAGCCCGCTGTCTGCGACGATCAATGCAGCGCGTCCCTGCTGCTGCTCATCCCCCCAAGAGCCGGCGGGGACGCGCCTCACACGACACAGAAGCGCCCGCCTATCTCCAGGCGGGAGCTCCTTGACTGTCGAGGATAGACCGACGCTGGCTGCAATCTTCGGGACCTTAGTCCCTAGCGGCGCGCTCGAGGGAATCTGCAACGATTTGCGGAGCGTGCCCCCGCTCCCCGGTACCCCCAGGAAGGGTTGAGCGGGGACGCGCCACAACAGCACCCGCCCCGATGGCTCTGGCGCGGGTGCTTTCGTCGTGTCACGCGCGGGTGATGACGAAACGGCTGCGGTCGGGGCAGGTTTCGCTGTGGGCGAGCGCTACGTCAAACGTCGGAGAGGGAAGTGTCCGTTCGGACCTAGCCTTGATACGGCAGGTGTGAGATGAGTCCCTCACGCGGGAGACCCACATGAAGACCGGAATGGTCGTCTGGCTGATCTGCTCAGCCCTCTGCTTCACCAGTCTCGCCTACGGCCGGGTTGCCCTGTCGGCATACTTCCTTGTCCTGTCCTGTGTGGCTCCGCCGTATCTGGCCAAAGAGCTCCGGCAGCGGCGGCGGCGGCGCACGTAGCCTTAAGCGATGCGGATCGCTCATCTCGGCCACTCGTGCCTGCTCGTCGACATTGGCGGTCAACGCATCCTCATCGACCCGGGCGGGTTCTCGCCGGGCATCGTGGATGTGACAGGTATCGGCGTCATCCTCGTGACTCACCAGCACCCGGATCATGTTGACCTGCAACGACTTCCAGCCGTCTTGGAGGCCAACCCGCAAGCCAGGATGTATGCCGAACCCCAGGCCGCCGCTCTCATGGAGGAGGCGGGGATCGCCGCTGAGCACACGGTGGCGGGTGAGGCGTTGGCGTTCGGGCGGGTGCAGGTCACGCCCATCGGGGAGATGCACGCGTTGATCAACGAGGCACTGCCGCGCGTCGGCAACCTTGGCGTCGTGCTGCGTTCGGAAGGCGAGCCAAGTCTTTTCCATCCCGGGGACGCCTACGACGCGGAGCCTGGGCAGGTCGACATCCTGGCGCTGCCGCTGAACGCGCCATGGGCGGCCAGCCGCGACACCATGGCGTTTGCCCGGCGGATCTCGCCGCGGGTCTGCATCCCGATCCATGATGCCCTGCTCAGCGACGTTGGCCGCCGGCTCTACCTGTCCCATGTGCGCAGCTTCGGGCCCGATGACATGGAGGTTCGGGACCTCTCGGATGGTGTCACTGTCGACGTCAGCTGACGCGACGCGCACCGAACCGGCATACGGGGGACGGCTGGGCTTGTTACCGTCACTGACATGCCGATTCGGGGAAGTGACGCGGGGCTGAGCCTGCGTGGTCTGTCCAAGGCCTACGGGTCGACGCTCGCGGTCGACCGGCTCGATCTCGATGTCCCGCGGGGGTCGTTCTTCGGGCTCGTGGGGCCCAATGGCGCCGGAAAGACCACCACCTTGTCGATGGCGACTGGGCTCCTGCGACCCGACGCCGGCATGGCCCACGTCCTCGGACACGATGTCTGGTCCGACCCGGTCCACGCCAAGCAGCTGGTCGGCGTCCTGCCCGACGGGCTTCGGCTCTTCGACCGCCTGACCGGGCTGCAGCTGATCTGCTACTCGGGTCTGTTGCGCGGGATGGACCGAACCGTTGTCACCGACCGAGCCAACGAGCTTCTGGATGCTCTTGGACTTGTGGACGCGGGCAGCACTCTGGTTGTTGACTATTCGGCTGGTATGACGAAGAAGATCTCGCTCGCCTGCGCCCTGATCCATGCGCCCCGACTTCTCGTGCTCGACGAGCCGTTCGAGTCCGTCGACCCGATCTCGGCCTCGACCATCCGCCAGATCCTCGAGGGTTACGCAGCCTCCGGTGGCACGGTCATCCTGTCGAGCCATGTCATGGACCTGGTCCAGCGGCTGTGCGATCGGGTCGCCATCGTCGCCTGCGGCCGGATCCGCGCGGTCGGCACGCTCGACGAGGTCCGCTCAGGCATGACCCTGGAGGAACGCTTCGTCCAGCTGGTCGGCGGCCAGACCTTTGTCGGGGAGGGTCTGGCGTGGTTGCGCTCATCGTCAGACTGAAGTGGCAGCTCCTGCGCAACGGACTGCGGCGCAGCACCCCTCAGAAGGTGGGTCTGGTCCTCTCAGCGCTGTACGGGCTCGCTGTGCTCGGTCAGGGGCTGGCGGGCCTGATCGCCCTGAGGTTCGCCCTGCCCAGCGATGAAGCCCGCGTCGCGATCACCGTCGGAGGAAGCGCCGTGACCTTGGGGTGGGCGCTCCTGCCGGTCATCGCCTACGGCATCGACGAGACCCTCGACCCCGCGCGCTTCGCAACCTT
>DATCQG010000272.1:0-4458 GCA_036569625.1 Dermatophilaceae bacterium
TGGCGGAGGATAGGGGATTTGAACCCCTGAGAGCTTTCACTCAACACGCTTTCCAAGCGTGCGCACTAGGCCACTATGCGAATCCTCCGTCGAGGAGGCTACCCGAGGGGGCGCCGCACTCCACAATCGAGCGTCCCGACCAGATTTCTGACGGCACCAGCCTCACCGCTAGAGTGGTCCCAGACCCCCCGTGTGGTGGTACCTCACCGAACTCCCCCAGGGCCGGAAGGCAGCAAGGGCAGGCGAGCTCTTCCAGGTATGCGGGGGGTCCTCCACGCCCTGGGCAGGGGTGTCGGGCGCGCCGACTAGATTGGGCGCGTGAGTACAGCGCTGTATCGCCGCTACCGGCCCGAGTCCTTCGCCGACGTCATCGGCCAGGAGCACGTGACCGAACCCTTGATGCAGGCGCTGCGGACCGGACGGGTCAACCACGCCTACCTGTTCAGCGGGCCAAGAGGTTGCGGCAAGACGACCAGTGCCCGCATCCTGGCCCGCTGCCTGAACTGTGAGCAGGGGCCGACGCCGGTCCCGTGCGGGGTGTGCGACTCGTGTGTCGCCCTTTCTCGTGGAGGTTCGGGCAGCGTCGACGTCATCGAGATCGACGCGGCCAGCCACGGAGGTGTCGACGACGCGCGCGACCTGCGCGAGCGGGCGGCATACGGGCCGGCACAGTCCCGCTACAAGGTCTACATCATCGACGAGGCGCACATGGTGACGACGCAGGGCTTCAACGCCCTGCTCAAGATCGTCGAGGAGCCGCCCGAACACGTGAAGTTCATCTTCGCGACGACCGAGCCCGACAAGGTCATCGGCACGATCCGGTCGCGCACGCATCACTACCCGTTCCGGCTCGTGCCACCGCTGCGGTTGCAGGCCTACCTGGGCGAGCTGTGCACCCTCGAGAAGGTCGCCGTCGCCCCTGGTGTCCTCTCCTTCGTCGTGCGTGCCGGCGGCGGCTCGGTCCGCGACTCGTTGTCCGTGCTGGACCAGCTGATTGCCGGGTCGGGCGACGAGGGACTGACCTACGCAGGTGCTGCGGCGTTGCTCGGATTCACGCCGGGTGAGCTGCTCGACGCCACGATCGACGGCCTCGCTGCGGGCGACGGTGGCGCTGTCTTCCACCAGATCGACAAGGTCATCGAGACCGGCCACGACCCGAGGCGCTTCGTCGAGGACCTGCTCGAGCGCCTGCGCGACCTGATCGTGGTTGCCGCCGTGCCGGACGGCGCCTCGTCGATCCTGCGCGGCATCCCCGAGGACCAGCTCGAGCGGATTCGCCAGCAGTCAGCGGCATTTGGGCCCGGTGCACTCTCCCGCTCCGCGGACATCGTCAACGCCGGCCTTACCGAGATGACGGGCGCAACCGCGCCACGGCTGCAGCTCGAGCTGATCTGTGCCCGGGTCCTGTTGCCGGGTGCCTCCGGCGAGGGTGGGTACGCCGCACGGCTGGATCGCCTCGAGCGCCGGCTCGAGATCGGCGGGGCCCCCGCGCCGGTTGTTGCTCGATCTGCCCCCGTCGTCGCGCCCACCCCAGCGCCTCCCACCGGTTCGTCCGCCACGACGACCGCGCGCGGGCCTGGTGCCACGGCGGCACCCGCCCGCCCGGACCCACCTGCAACGGCGCCGGTGCCTGCCCCAAGTCCTCCGGTGCCCGAGCCAGGGCGCGCGAGCCGGGTTGTCCAGCCAGCTGACGCCGAGCCACGATCGGTCGACGAGCCTCGGCCCGCGCCGATGCCCGGCAGCATCGACACGGCTGCGATCCGTCGGTCATGGCCCGATGTCCTGGCCAAGATCTTCTCCATCCGTCGCACCACCTGGACGTTCCTGTCGGAGCACACCCAGGTCCTGGACTACGACGGCAAGCGTCTCCTGCTCGGGATCCAGACCGAAGGGCTGGCCACGACCTTCCGACGCGGACAGCATGCCGAGCTGGTGCGTCAGGCACTGAGCGAGGTGCTGGGGGTCGAAGCCGTGGTCGAAGGCATCTCGACCCCACAGTCGGCGAGGCCCGCTCAGGCCGCAGCAGAGCCGGCTCGCAGCGCGCCGTTGGCCGTTGCTGCCGACCAGGGAGCGGCGTCTGGGACCGGTGCGTCCGCATCACCGGACCGACCCTCCACGCCGAGGCAGCGGGCGAGGGCAGCGGTGGCCCAGGAGGCGAGCACCCGGCATACCAGTGCTTCGTCATCGATCGCCGATGACAGCCTGGTCAGTCCCGACGACGAGGACATCGACGAGGCCGAAGCGGTGGGACAGCCGGTCATTGCGCGCGTCCTTGGTGGCACCGTGATCGGTGAGCTCGACCAGTAGGTGCGGCACCGCCCCGATTGCGGGTGCGCCATGCGAGCCGAGGTCGTGCCCGAGGGCATAGGCTCACGCATGTGTACGAAGGCGTGGTGCAGGACCTCATCGACGAGCTCGGCCGGTTGCCCGGCGTCGGGCCCAAGAGCGCGCAACGCATCGCCTTCTACCTGTTGCAGGCTGACGCCGTCGACGTGAAACGACTGGTCAACGCACTGGTCGAGGTCAAGGACAAGGTTCGCTTCTGCAGCATCTGTGGCAACGTGGCCGAGGCCGAGCAGTGCCGCATCTGCCTGGACACTCGTCGAGACCTGACCTGCATCTGCGTCGTCGAGGAGCCCAAAGACGTCGTGGCCGTCGAGCGGACCCGCGAGTTCGGCGGGCGCTATCACGTGCTGGGCGGGGCGATCAGCCCGATCGAGGGCGTGGGGCCGGACGACCTGCGGATCAAGGAGCTGTTGACCCGGCTCGCCGATGGTGACGTGAACGAGGTCATCATCGCCACCGACCCCAACCTCGAGGGCGAGGCGACAGCCACCTACCTGGCCCGGCTGCTGCGCCCGATCGGGCTGAGGGTCACGCGCCTGGCGTCGGGACTGCCGGTCGGGGGAGACTTGGAGTATGCCGACGAGGTGACCCTCGGTCGGGCCTTCGAGGGCAGGAGACTGATCGATGTCTGATGACCTGACGATGCTTGGCGAGGAGTCCGCCCGCGACGCCCGTGCCTACCTGGACACGGTCACCGAGGTCGCCTCGGGGGCCGAGCCCGACACTGCGATACCTCTTCTTCTGCTTGCGGTCTCACAGGTTCTGGTGGCTGGTGCGCGCCTCGGTGCCATTGTCGATGTGGTGCCCGATGAGCGGTTCGAAGCAGACCCCGGTCCAGATGCCGATGTCGACCCCGTGCGCCAGGGTCTGGTCAACCTCTTCGAGGGGCTGGACGACTACGTCCATGTCGTCGACCCGCTCGTGGGCGTTGCGGTGGCAAAGGGCTCCTTGTCGAACGACCTGGCCGAGGTGGCCGCCGCGTTGGCTCATGGGTTGCAGCACTACCGGAGCGGACGGGTCAGCGAGGCCTTGTGGTGGTGGCAGTTCAGCTATCTTTCGTCCTGGGGCGACAGCGCCGCTCGGGCCCTGCAGGTCCTGCAGGCCGTCCTCGGGCACATCCGCCTCGATGCGGATGACGACGCCGTCTCGGAGGCAGAGTTCGACGCCCTGCACCACTGAGGGGGCTGCCTATCGGGGCCTGACTCAGGCGATCCTGGTGCCGCGGGGGAGTCTGCGGATCGGTGTCCGCAACCGGCGTACGGCCAGCCACGTCGACCCGGCTCCGATAAGACCGAGGAACACGAAGCCGTAGGGCCAGACGGCTGGCACGTTGTTAAGTCGATTGCGCTGGAGCTGATCCGGCGCCCCGTTGTTTCCGCCGGCATTGGGCTGTTGCGAGAGTGACGCAACGGAGAGCTCGGGCCAGCACTCGTTGAGGGAGTCTGCCGCGCTGCCCATGCGAGCTGTCCTGGTGCCGTCGCTGATCATCTGCAGTGGCTCAAAGCCGAGGTAGGGCAACGGTTTCCGTGATGGAGCGGCATCTGCTACGACGACGAACGGGTTGAGCGCCAGCAGCCACCAGGTGCGCTCGGTGTGCATGATCGACTGAGTCCGGTTGATATACACACAGTCCGCAGCTGTCGGCTCGACGTTCGTGTTCACATCAGGGTTGGCCGGCTGGTGCTGCTGGAACCACGTCTCAGGGACGACCTTGACGCGAACGCTCGCCTCGGTCGACATGATCGGGATCGAGAGCAGGAAGGCGATGAGCGTGCCGAAGGTGAGGGTGGCGACCATCAGGTAGGTCAGGACCGCCGAGGAGATGGTTCGAGCGGTGAGCGTGGAGAACATCAGACCCAAGGCGCACACCACCGCCAGGACGAAGATGAGCACGGCCACGGCCAGCAGCATCCGGCCGGCCTCGACACCACCGGCGATCCAGGCCCACACCAGGAACGGTGAGGCGGCGAGCAGGAAGGCCAGGGAGATCACCCACGCTGCGACAAGCTTGCCGATGACGATGTCCGCCGGGGTCAGCAGCGTCGTCTGAAGAGTGGCAAGGACGCCGTGCTCCCTGTCGCCGTTGATCGAGGTCGCAGTCAGGGACGGGAC
>DATCQG010000273.1:0-1591 GCA_036569625.1 Dermatophilaceae bacterium
CCTGGAACACCTTGGACAAACAAACCTAACCGATCGACTGGTCGGAGCGCTACACATCCTCGGCCGGTCCCTCACGGGAGAGATGCGTACGGGTTGCGGCCCGGGTAATCGGGTAACCTTGAAATGTCCACGAACCCATGAAGGAGAACGGCTGATGAGAATCGGTTCCAGCTTGGTGTTGATCGCGATCGGAGCGATCCTGAAGTTCGCGGTAACGACATCGGTCAGCGGGATCAGCCTGTCCACGGTGGGCGTCGTCCTCATGGTGGTGGGGGTCGCCGGCCTGGTCATCTCGCTCGTTTTGGCCAGCACCGCCCGGCGCACGGACGTTGTGCATCACACGACAGGCGGGGACTACGTGGATCCGCCGCGGGGTGACGACCCACGCCTCTGACGGGGTCGACTGGCTGTTCCGCCTCTGACATGGATCGAGAGGGTCGGCGGGCGAACCACAAACCCCCGGATGTGCCCCATGCCTGCGCGAGATTCATCATGTGTGGCTTCCGCCGCTAGATGGCGGTGTTCTTTGAGCGGACGGCGGCGGCTTCCCGGGTGTCAGGTGACGCCGATGACGACGGTGATCTGCGCGGTTGTCAGTTCTGGAAGCCGCCTGCACGAGTCACCCTTCGGGCATAGGGCCGGAGCACGAGCGAGAGCTGGCACGTTGGTGCACGGACCGTCCGCGCGGTGCTTAACGGGCTCATCGGACACCCGGTAGGGGTCGCGGGTCGTGTCGCCGGTGATCAGGGGCATCCGGAGCCTATATTTGTCGCGGTTGCGGTAGCCGCGGGCGATGCGCCGGTACAGCTCGATGAGTCGGCAAGCTGGTCCAGCTTATGTCCCGGGAGGAATCGTGGATGTACCCGATCAGGAAGGGACTCTTCCCGAGTCCCTCGATACCCTTGAGGACGCTGAGCAGGCTGACGACGCGCTTGGTGGACCTGATCTGGACCATCCGGCTCCGCCGACCACTGCGGAGCGCAGGTCGCGCCTGCGCGGGTTTCTGGGGATCCTCGGCCCGGGCCTGGTCACAGGCGTGGCAGACGACGATCCATCAGGGGTGGCGACCTACTCGCAGGCGGGTGCCGCGTTCGGCGTGGGCCTGCTGTGGACGGCGCCGCTGTCGTTGCCACTGATGTACGCAGTGCAGGAGATCTGCGATCGGACGGCGTTGGCCACCGGCGACAGCCTGGGCACTCTGGTACGGCGGAGGTTCGAGCGTGGCGCACAGTGGGTGATCGGGGTGCTCGTCGTGGCACTGCTCATCGCCAACTGCCTCAACGTCGCCGCCGATCTGGCCGCCATCGGCTCAGGCATGGAGCTCCTGGGCCTTGGGCCGGACCATCTCTGGGCCGCGATCGCCGGTGCGACGCTGACGGCCTGGCTCGTGTGGGGATCGTTCGAGCGACTTGCCAAGATCTTCAAGTGGTTGTGCTTGGTGCTGCTGGGGTATGTCGGCGTTCTCTTCGTCGCGCGGGTGCCCTGGCACGACGTGGGCGCTGGGACGCTCGGGCTTCGGATGACATGGACGTGGAATTCCATCGGCCTCCTGGTAGCGGTCTTGGGCACCACGATCTCGCCGTACATGTTC
>DATCQG010000274.1:0-3507 GCA_036569625.1 Dermatophilaceae bacterium
GTCAGCGTCTCGTCGTCGGGATGGGCGTGGACGAAGAGAAGCCGGGCTCCTCTGGTCGCGCCCTGGGACGGCGGATGACTCACCGGACTGCCACAGTTGCCAGGTCGACAGTGCCACCCAGCGCCTGGTTGTCGATGTAGCCTCTGACGCCGGCGCCATGGACGAACACGGACTTCTCGTCGGTCAGGGGAATCGCGGCGACCTGGGCGCAGAGCTCCTGATCCAGCTCTCCCCATGCCTTCTCACGGTCGGACGCGTTGGGGATCAGCGCCGCCGCATCGATCTTCGCATTGAACGCGGTGCTGGTGAAGCGGCCGTAGTCCTGACCCGAAGAGCCGGCCGAGAGGTTCACCCGGCTGTCGAACAGTGAGGGGATCACGCTCGAACCCGACGGCCACTCGGCGGACCCCACCGCCCACATCACGTCATAGCTGCGGCTGTTCGGAACCGCCGCGATCGTCGTGAAGTAGTCCTTCTGCAAGCCCTCGAGGCTGACCAGGAAGCCGGCGTCCTGCCATCCCTGTTGCAGGGCGGCCATCGCCTTGTCCGCGATGGCGCCCTTGCGGTAGGCCACCGTGATCCTGACCGGCAGCGCCATCCCCGAGGCCTGCAGGAGGGCACGGGCCCTGACGGCATCACCGCGGGGCGGGACGTTCAGCGGGTTGGAGTCCTGGTGTGCCGGCAAGGACTTGTTGATGATTGCGTAGGTCGCCTCGGCTGCTGTGTCACCGCCCAGGGCCGTGACGTACGCCTCGCGGTTCGTGGCCACGGCGAGCGCCTGCCGGACCGAGACGTTGGCCATCGTGGCCCGGCTGAAGTTCGGCACCAGGTAGTCGACAAACGGTGCACGGGGGTTGGTCGACCTGGCCCGGATCGCCGGGGTGAACATGATGTTGTTCTGCAGCGCCGGCGGCGCAGAATCCGCTGTCACGGCAAAGGAGTCGACGCCTGCGGTCGTCATGATCCTGCTGATCGCCGTCTCGACCGGGATCCCTTCCTGGAAGTCGATCTGGCCCGGATGCGCCCCGCGGATCGGATCGGTCGCAGAGTCCCAGTACGGGTTGCGGACGAACGTTGCGCCACGGCTGGCCACCCAGGGCCCCCGAAGCATGTAGGGGCCGTTGGAGAAGATCTCCGCGCTCGACGCGGCGCCCCGGTCCTTGTCCGAGCGCACCGGGCCGAAAGACGGCATCGCCAGCACCTGGTTGAAGTCCGGCATCGGTGTGGCCAGCTTGAAGGTGATGGTTCGCCCGGCGCAGACGACCGCTTTGTCGAAGGCCGGCGCTCCCGTCTTGGCGTACGGACCCGCATAGGTGCTGGAGCCGTCAGCGTTACGGGGCACGTCGAGCAGCGCCAGAGCGTAGGTCGGCCCGCCCGTGATCTGGCTGGTCGCGAAGGTGCGTGAGATGCCGTACTTCACGTCGGCGCACGTGACGGGCCTGCCGTCCTGCCACCTGGCATCGGTGCGCAGGGTGAAGCGCCACGCCTTGCCACCATTGGTCACCGCCCCGGTGTCCGTCGCCAGGTCAGGTGCGAGCCTCGGCAAGGTGTCCTCCTGAGTCGCCGGTGCCCAAGCGGTCAGGGTGCGCTCGAACACCCGACCCGCGAAGGCCATGTCCGCAGCGACATAGAGCCGTTGCGGGTCCCAGGAGTCCACCGGCCCCAGACGCAGCATGTACAGCGTCCCGCCCACCGGTGGGTCAGCGGCTGGGGTGGGTCTGGCTGATGAGACCAGGCTCACGGAGCAGGCCGACAACGCGAGGGCCACGGCAAGGGCGAGTGCACCACTTCTTCCGGCACGCATGTGGTGAGAGCTCCTCGGAGGGCCGGCCCCGTTCAGGACCTGGCTGCCGTCTTGGCCCGTGCAGTCGTGCGGGCGCGGTACTCGCGGGAGAGCACCAGCTTGCGGATCCGGACGGCGTCCGGAGTGACCTCGACACACTCGTCCTCACGGCAGAACTCCAGCGCCTGCTCCAGGCTGAGCTTGCGTGACGGGATCAGCCGCTCGAGCACCTCGGAGGTGGCCGAACGCACGTTGGTGAGCTTGCGCTCCCGGGTGATGTTGACGTCCATGTCCTCGACGCGGGAGTTCTCGCCGACGATCATGCCTTCATAGACCTCGGTAGTCGGCTCGAGGAACATCGCGCCGCGCTCCTGGAGGTTGAACATGGCGTAGGACGTTGCGGCGCCGGTGCGGTCAGCCACCAGCGAACCGTTCTGCCGGGTCTTGAGCTCACCGACCCAGGGCTCGTAGTCCTCGAAGACGTGGTTGGCGATGCCCGTACCGTGGGTGTCGGTGAGGAACTCGGTCCGAAAGCCGATGAGCCCACGCGATGGGACCACGAACTCCATCCGCACCCAACCGGTGCCGTGGTTGGTCATCTGCTCCATCCGCCCCTTGCGGACCGCCAGCAGCTGGGTGATGGCACCGAGGTGCTCCTCCGGCGCGTCGATCGTGAGGCGCTCGAAGGGCTCGTGGATCACGCCGCCCATCACCCGGGTGACCACCTGCGGCTTTCCGACCGTCATCTCGTAGCCCTCGCGGCGCATCTGCTCGACGAGGATGGCCAGCGCCAGCTCACCACGACCCTGCACCTCCCACGCGTTGGGTCCCTCGGTAGGCAGGACCCGGATGGAGACGTTGCCGACCAGCTCCCGGTCGATGCGGTCCTTGATCAGGCGCGCGGTCACCTTGGTGCCCTTTGTCCGTCCGACCAGTGGGGATGTGTTGGTGCCGATCGTCATCGAGATCGCGGGCTCGTCAACGGTGATCAGCGGCAGCGGGATCGGGTTCTCCGGGTCGGCCAGAGTCTCGCCGATGGTGATCTCGGGGATGCCGGCCAGGGCAATGATGTCGCCGGGGCCGGCGCTGTCCACGGGGATGCGGTCGAGCGCCTCGGTCATCAGCAGCTCGGTGATCTTGACCCGCTCGATTGTGCCATCGGCGCGGCACCAGGCAGCCTGTTGGCCCTTCTTGATCGTGCCGTTGTAGACCCGGCAGAGCGCCAGCCGACCGAGGAAGGGCGAGGCATCCAGGTTGGTCACGTGGGCCTGCAGCGGCGCCTCGTCGTCGTACCGGGGTGCCGGGATGGTGTCCAGGATCGCTGCGAACAACGACTCAAGAGTGCCCTCGTCGGGCATCGTGCCGTTCTCGGGGCGGGTGAGCGACGCGCGTCCGGCGCGGGCCGAGGCATAGACGATCGGGAAGTCCAGCTGCCCGGCTGCCGAGGCGGCGTTGTCCAGCAGGTCCATGAACAGCTCATAGGTCTCGTCGACGACCTCGGCGATCCGGGAGTCGGGGCGGTCGACCTTGTTGATGCACAGGATGACGGGCAGCTTGGCCGCCAGCGCCTTGCGCAGGACGAAGCGCGTCTGGGGAAGCGGGCCCTCGGACGCGTCGACCAGCAGGACGACCCCGTCGACCATGGACAGGCCACGCTCGACCTCGCCACCGAAGTCGGCGTGGCCGGGGGTGTCGATGATGTTGACGGTGATGCCATCGGGATG
>DATCQG010000275.1:0-9910 GCA_036569625.1 Dermatophilaceae bacterium
TGGCAGTACCAGTCCTGGATCTTCATCACCGACCCGAACTTCGCCGCCAAGGCCGCCCGGGTCCTTGACCTGTACGACCGGGTCTGGGACGGGAAACCGTTGTCAGCAAACGACTATGTGATCTCCGCTGATGAGAAGACCTCCATCCAGGCTCGGTGCCGTTGCCACCCGTCCATGCCCCCGGGAAAGGCTGGATGATGCGGGTCAGCCACGACTACCACCGCGGCGGTGCGGTGGCCTACCTGGCCGCCTACGACGTCCACCGGGCCAAGATCTACGGCCGGTGCGACCCAACAACTGGGATCGAACCGTTCACTGCGTTGGTCGAACAGGTCATGACCCAGGAGCCGTACGCATCCGCGGACCGCGTGTTCTGGGTGGTTGACAACGGCTCGTCCCACCGGGGACAAAAAGCCATCGACCGGCTCGCCGAGTAGTTCCCCAACGCGGTCATGGTGCATACCCCGGTCCATGAGTCTTGGCTCAACCAGGTAGAGGTCTACTTCTCCATAATCCAGCGAAAAGCACTCTCCCCCAATGACTTCACGGACCTCGACGTGGTCGAGCAACGCCCTACCCGCTTCGAGATCCGCTACAACGCAGCGGCTAAACCCTTCAAGTGGAAGTTCACCACCACCGACCTGAGCGACCTCCTGAACAGACTCGACCGACACCAGCAAACCCAGACCCTCAACGGCGCCCAACCCAAGGCCGCCTGATCCCCGACGGACTTACAAACCTGACCACTAAGCTCTGTCGACTTCAAAGGAGCCCAATGGCCGCTGGGCACATCCGTCGTCGTGTCGTCAAGCGACTGTCGGTGCCTTCTGGCAGCGTGTGCCATATGGAGATCCTGTTTGCTGCATTCGTAGGGCTACTGGTCGGCGTCATCGCGACCATCTTCGTGGCCCGTGTCCTCTTCGCCGGACGCTCGGTGGCCCTGTCCACCGAGCGAGACCTGTTGCGCGAGCGGGTGATCGGCCTCGAGGCAACGGTCGCCGACGATGCCCAGACCGCGACCATCCTGGCTCCACTGCGGGAAGCGCTCGTTCGCGTGGAGCGGCAGGTCGGCACCCTCGAGCGTGACCGTCAGGCTCAGTTCGGTGAGCTCGGCGAGCGCCTCGGCCACGTGACCTCCACCACGAACGCCCTCCGCGACGCCACCGCCACGCTGGCGGGGTCACTCAACGCCTCGACCATCCGCGGCAGCTGGGGCGAGGTCCAGCTGCGTCGGGTCCTTGAGCACTCCGGCATGCTCGCCCGCTGCGACTTCGACGAGCAGGTCAGCGCGGTGAGCAGTCATGACCGGGGGGTGCGTCCCGATGTGTTGGTGCGGCTCCCCGGTGACAAGATCCTCGTTATCGACTCGAAAGCGCCGATGACGGCCTTCCTTGCGGCACAAGCCGATTCGCTCGACCCGGTTGAACGCACCCGTCTGCTGGGCGCCCATGCGACATCTTTGCGCGGACACGTCGAGTCGCTGGCAGCCAAGGCCTACTGGTCCGCGTTCAAGACCACGCCGGAGATGGTCATCTGCTTCGTTCCCGGGGACGCGATCCTCGCTTCAGCCCTTGGCGCCGACCCGAGCCTCTTCGAACACGCTATGAGCAAGAAGGTGGTCCTGGCGTCCCCAGGCACGCTGCTCGCTCTCTTGCGCACGGTCGCCTTCACCTGGCAGCAGGACGCGCTGACCACCAATGCACAGGCCCTGCTCAAGCTCGGGAACGAGCTGTACTCACGGCTGGGCACCCTGGGCTCGCACGCCACCAGGATGGGAGCATCGCTGCAGAAGTCCGTTGAGAGCTACAACGCCCTCGTGGGCGCCCTGGAGTCCAGGGTGATGGTCACGGCCCGCAAGATGAATGACCTGGGTCTGGCGGATTCGCCTCTGTCCGATATCGAGCCGGTCGAAACCGCGCCCCGGCCCCTGACGGCCGCCGAGCTGATCGTTGTCTCCGGTTCGGATGTCCTTGACCCAGAGGTGGCTAGGCCCGAGCTGGACCTGGGCCACGTGCGTGAGCTGGGACCCGGCCGCGACGGCGGCGCCCAGCCCCGATCAGCGTGATTTCCTCGGCTAGTGCAGCGAGCCCGAGTCGTGGCGCAGCGTGGTGGCCTCGAAGCCCGATTGAGCCTTGAAGTCGCTACGCAGCTCGTGCGGCAACGAGAACAGGACACTCTCCTCGGCTGCCGACACCGGCTGGACGTCCTCATAGCCACGTTCGGCCAGGAAAGCCAGAACGCCGCGTACCAGCACCTCGGGCACACTTGCGCCGCTCGTGACGCCGACCGTGCCAACCCCCTCGAGCCAGGAGGGATCGATCTCATCGGCGAAGTCCACGAGGTGGCCCGCGCCGGCACCGTGCTCAAGGGCAACCTCCACCAACCGTACGGAGTTGGAGGAGTTACGCGATCCCACGACAATCATCAGATCGGTTTCCGGCGCCATCTGCCTGACCGCGAGCTGACGGTTCTGGGTGGCGTAACAGATGTCGTCGCTGGGCGGGTCCTGGAGCTGAGGGAACCTCTCCCGCAGCCGGTTGACGGTCTCCATGGTCTCGTCGACCGACAGGGTGGTCTGTGACAGCCAGACGACCTTGGACGGATCGCGGACTGTGACGCGTGCGACGTCGTCAGGGCCGTCGACCAAAGTCACATGACCGGGGGCCTCCCCCGCCGTGCCGACGACCTCCTCATGACCCTCATGACCGATCAGCAGGATGTCGTAGTCCTCGTCAGCGAACCGCACGGCCTCATGGTGGACCTTGGTCACCAAAGGGCAGGTCGCGTCGATGGTCTTCAGCGACAACGCGCGAGCCTCGTCATGCACTATCGGCGCGACGCCATGGGCGGAGAAGACGACTGTCGCACCCTCCGGCACCTCATGGGTCTCGTCGACGAAGATGGCGCCGCGCTTCTGCAGCGTGGCGACCACGTGCTTGTTATGGACGATCTCCTTGCGGACATAGACCGGCGGCCCGTAGAGCTCCAAAGCCTTCTCGACCGTCACCACGGCCCGGTCCACCCCGGCGCAGTACCCGCGCGGAGCAGCCAGCAACACTCGTTTCGTCGTCACAGTCACCCCACCATCGTAAGTCGCCTCCTACAGTGACCTCGTGAGCAGTACAAGACCCCTCCCCGAGCGCGCCTCGGAAACGACCGCCGAGGATCCCTGGCCGTTACGGCTGCTCAGCCTGAAGATCGCGGACTACGTCGACAAGATGTCGGTCCTATGGGTCGAAGGTCAGGTGCTCCAGGTCAGCCGGCGTCCGGGACAGGCCACGGCATACCTCACCTTGCGGGACGTCGACGTCGACATGTCCCTCAGCGTCACGGTCCGCACCACCACCTTGGACGCGATGTCCGCGCCGCTGGCCGAGGGTGCGCGCGTCGTCGTCCAGGCCAAGCCGACGTTCTGGACCAAGCGCGGCACCCTGCACCTGGATGCCCGTCAGGTTCGCCCAGTAGGGGTCGGCGAGCTTCTCGCCAGACTGGAGCACCTCAAGCGCATCCTGGCCGCAGAGGGGTTGTTCGACCACGACCGCAAGCGCCCTCTGCCCTTCCTGCCACGCAAGGTCGGGCTCATCTGCGGTCGGGCCAGCGCAGCTGAGAAGGACGTCGTCGAAAACGCCCGACGGCGTTGGCCCGCAGTCCAGTTCGAGATCAGAACCGTCTCGGTCCAAGGACCCAACACGGTGCCCGAGGTCACTGCCGCCTTGCGTGAGCTGGATGCCGATCGCAGCGTGGATGTCATCGTGATCACTCGTGGCGGCGGTTCCTTCGAGGACCTGCTTCCCTTCAGCAACGAGGCTCTGGTTCGAGCAGTCTCCGATGCCGTCACCCCTGTCGTGAGCGCGATCGGCCACGACGTCGACACCCCGCTGCTCGACTTCGTGGCAGACCTGCGCGCCTCGACCCCGACCGACGCGGCCAAGCGGATCGTCCCGGACGTCACCGAACAGCGGGGCGCCATCGAGCAGACACTCTTGCGGGTATGGCGCGCGCTCACCTCGCGGATACAGAGCGAACGTCGCCTTCTGGTTTCCTTGCAGTCGCGTCCGGTCATGGCCGATCCGAGGGCCATGATCACGATCCGACGCCAGGAGCTGAACGCCCTCACCGACCGGGCGGGGCAGCGATTGCGGGCGGACCTGCGCCGCGCTGGTGACCAGATCAACCACTTGCGCGCACAGGTTCGGGCACTCTCACCGCTGTCCACGCTCGAGCGCGGGTATGCCGTCGTCCAGCACGCCGACGGTCTGGTCGTGATGGATCGCGCGGATGTCGGCCCCAACGAGCTGCTCACGGTGCAGGTGGCCCGGGGCGACTTCGGGGTCCGCGCCGTCAGTGATCAGTCGTAGGGTGTCGGGGTGGCAGCCAAGGAAACAGGGACTCCGCTCTCGAAGACAGCCGACTTCCCCGACATCACCGACCTGACCTACGAGCAGGCTCGCGACGAGCTGATCTCGATCGTCGCCCAGCTCGAAGGAGGCCAGATCGGGCTAGAGAACAGCATGACCCTCTGGCAGCGGGGAGAGGCCCTGGCGGCGCACTGCCGCACGTGGCTCGACGGGGCCGAGGCCAAGTTGACCACCAAGAACTGAGCCAGAGGCTCAGGTCGCCGGCACCGGCCGAAGCGTCTCGGCGAACCGCGCGAGCTGGCTGTACGACGCTGTCCCGCTCAGCACGGTGGTCAGGTCGCGAGCGCCCGACCCCCTCGACACAAGACTGCGCTGGATGGTGACCCGGGAGCTCAGCTTCTGCCACAACCTCCCCGCTGCAAATATCGTCCCCTCGGCCTTTCCCTCCGAGGTCAGAGCCGAGACCCAGCCGTCCGTGGCGCCGACCGTCTGGTCGATCGAGACGTAGTTCCCCTGTGGCGAGAGGTAGCCCGCATGCCAGGTCCTGAGGCCGTCTCCGGCTGGCGTGAACCGGACGCTGGTGGCTTTCCACCCCGCTGGCAGCCGAGGCTGGGAGATCCCCCACGACGTCTCCTGGCGCACCTGCCTGGCCACCGAGCCGACATCGACCGCCGGCTGGCTGATCTCACTGACCCGCGGCACCAGAGCCATCCAGGCAAGGACCGCCGCCAGGATCAGGACCATCGAGATGACCATGCCGCGGACTGTGCCCATGCCACGCCTCGCCGCGGGTGGCTCTACCGCGGGAGCTGGCACGGTGTCCGGGCTCACTGTCACACTCACGCTCCCAATGTTCGCCGACCGCCAACGCGAGCAACAAGCCGCCCGGGGCACAACGGTCAGCACGACCCTTCCAGGCTTCCGATACTGTCATCTCTCCCCGACCCCTGAGCCCAAGGACACCAAGATGTCCGACGAGAACCTACGCAAGGCAGACGTGAACGGTCACACACTTGTGATCGGCGAGTCGCTGATCGACATCGTCCAGCGCGCTGACGGCTCCACGCAAGAACATGTTGGCGGCAGTCCGGCCAACGTGGCTGTCGGTCTCGCCCGGCTGAGCCACGACGTTGCGTTCGCCACACAGCTCGGCGACGACGAACGAGGTGCCAGGATCGCCAGTCACCTTGTCAGAGAAGGGATCTGGCTGGCCGACGGTAGCGTCGGAAGGCGGCCGACGTCCGTGGCCACATCGACGCTGGATGCCACCGACGCTGCGGCATACAGCTTCGACCTGTCCTGGGATCTACCTCCGCTGGCACCCATCCAGGGGCTGACGCACGTCCACACAGGCTCCATCGCCGCAACCCTCGAACCCGGCGCCTCCGCGGTGCTGACCACGATCCAGGGCGCCCGGCCGAACGCCACCATCTCCTACGACCCGAACGTGCGCCCCTCCCTGATGGGTGACCCGCACGAGGTTCGCGCCAAGATCGAAGCGCTGATCGGGCTCAGCGATGTGGTCAAGGCCAGCGACGAGGACATCGCCTGGCTGTATGCCGGAGTGCCGGTCCCGGACGTCCTGCGCCTCTGGGGACAGCTGGGTCCTGCCCTGACGGTTGTGACCCGAGGCAGCCAAGGCGCCGTTGTCGGCCTCAGCCTCACCGGCGAGCTCACCAGCGTGGAAGCTCCCCTTGTCGAGGTCGTCGACACCGTTGGCGCCGGGGACTCGTTCATGGCCGGGCTGTTGTCCGGGCTTCTGGACGCAGGGCTCCTCGGCGGGGCTCAGGGCCGTGAGCGCCTGCGATCTGCCGCGCTGGCGGATGTCCGTCCGGCCGTGGACCGGGCGCTGGCCTGCGCGGCGATCACGGTCTCCCGCGCCGGCGCCAACCCGCCTCACTGCAGCGAGCTCGCGACCACTTGAGCGCGGCCACCTGAATGCGAGCAGTCGACGTTGGCAGGTTACCAACACGGTTGACAGTCAAACGGACGCCACCGACGATGGGAACCGGCTAAGGGACTTGAACAGGTGCGCTCAGCAAGGCCCCAGAGCCAACGGGCAGGACGACCGGCAGGGGGTTGCTGATGGACCCGACGAAAGCTCCGTCGGGGTCCTGGTTGACGAACGCGAGCAGCACCCACCTGCCGTCCCTGCTCTGGACGAGCTTGCCGACGTAGAGCGACTCGTCGGTCAGCCGGGTCGCGTGCATCACGTCATACGGGCCGAGCAGCGAGTCCGGTCGCAGGACCCACACCCCGCCCGGCTCCTCCGCCTCGCGACGAGCACGGGACAGCTGCGGACCAAGACAGCTGAACAGCAGCACCGGGTCGCCGTCCACGACGGCCAGCTGCGGCACCTCGAGCTGGCCAAAGCCGAAGTCCGTCCTGCTCAGCGGCGGCAGCACTCGCCACGTGAGCAGATCAGTTGACCACGCGTGGCCCAGCACGCCCCCGCCACCCACCTCGCCATCGCGCGCCGACGCGGTGACGAGCATGTGCCAGCCGTCCCCATCGGGGTCACGCACGAGCCAGGGGTCGCGCCAGGCTTCCACCTCTCTTGAGTCGTCGAGCGTGTGGTACCAACGGGGGTCGGCGCTGACCAGCACATCGGTGCCGTGCTTGCGCCAGGTCAGGAGGTCGTCCGAGGTGGCCAGGCCAACACGCTGAACCTGGCCGTCATCGACCCGGCTAAGACCTGTGTAGAACATGTACCAGGAGCCGTCATCGCCACGAACCACCGAACCGGTCCATGTGGCGAGGTCGTCGAATGCCGGCTCGGTGCTCGGCGCCAGCGCATCGCTCACGACCTGCCAGGTGATGAGGTCGGTGGAGACGGCGTGCCCCACCCGGGTGTTCCAGTGCCGCAGCCCGGGGTCGACGGTGCGCGGAGCCTTGAGGAAGAACAGGTGGTACTCCGTGTCTGTGTCGGCCAGCCAGAAGTCCCAGATCCAATGGGTCGCCTGGGTCAGCACCATCAGGCCTGCGTGAGGTGAAGGATCATCGCCTGCTCGGGGTGGAGCACCGGCATCTGCAGGCCGGCCCGCATGAGGACCTCGCCGGTCAGGACGATGCCATCCTCAGCCCACGGAGGCGAGGCGATCTCCTGCGCGCTCGGACCGCCTGCGAGGGGCACCGGCACGACGCGATACCGGCGTCCGGGCTCCAAGCCGCTCATCAGCACGGGAGGCGGCACCTCGGTCGGCGACGACGCAAGCTGGACGTAGGCGAACACAGCCTCCGCGCGATCATGCGCCACGACCCCGTGGACCTGTACCGTCGCGTCTGGGTGGTCCACGCGCACCACTCGCCCACTGTGCAGAAGTGAACGAACCCGCTTGTAGTAGGCGATGACGCCAGCCAGGTCCTCAGCTTCCTGCGAGGTGATGGCGGTGAGGTCCCACTCGACGCCCAGGTGGCCGAAGAGCGCCGTCGCCGCCCGGAAAGACAGCGAGTGGTGACGCCCGGTCGTGTGCGAGACCGTGGAGCCGATGTGCGTGCCGATGAGCTCGGGCGGGATGAGAAGCTGGGTCCAGCCCTGGATGTGCTGTCGTTCCAGGGCATCCATGGTGTCGCTGGGCCAGACGCGGTCCGTGCGCTCGAGGATGCCGAGGTCCACCCGGCCGCCGCCGGACGCGCAGCTCTCGATCTCGACGTGTGGATGCCGAGCCCTGAGCTCATCCAGGAGCCGGTACAGCGCGAGGGTCTGCAACCGCACGCCCGGGCGACCTTCGTGACCCGCATCCACGAGGTCCCGGTTGTGGTCCCACTTCAGGTACGCGATGTCATGATCGGACAGCAGGGTGTCGAGCCGTTCCAGCAAGAAGTCGAAGGCGAACGGGTTGGCCAGGTCCACCACGTGCTGGCTTCGCCACGTCGGCGGGAGACGACCGGGTTCGCTCAGGATCCAGTCGGGGTGGGCGCGGAAGAGCTCTGAGTCGGGGCTGACCATCTCCGGCTCGACCCACAGACCGAAGTCCATCCCCAGCAACGTCACCTGGTCGATCAGCGGCCGAAGCCCGACGGGCCAGACCTCCTTCGAGACGTACCAGTCGCCGAGTCCCGCCGTGTCGTCGCGCCGTCCCCCGAACCATCCGTCATCCAGCACGAACCGCTCGACACCTATTCGTGCTGCCGCCTCTGCCAGCTCGCTGAGCCGGTCCAGGCGATGGTCGAAGTAGACGGCCTCCCACGTGTTCAGGATCACCCGGCGGGGGGTCTTGGGGTGATTGGGACGGCTACGAATGAGCTCGTGGAAGGCCGCGCTCATACCGTCCAGCCCGCGTTCGCTGTACGCCGCATACGCGCGCGGCGCTGTGTAAGTCTCGTGGGGAGCGAGACGCACCTCCCCTGGCGAGAGAAGCTCTGCCGCGCCGATTTGTGCCAGGCCAACCGGGTTGCGTTCGGCCCACACCGTGGAGTCGCCCGACCATGCCAGATGGACGCCCCAGACCTCACCGGCGCCGAACCCGAAACCAACCGTGCCGGCAGTCAGCACCAGTGGCGAGTCATGTCCGGTGCGCCCGCGTCGTCCTTCCCTGCTCCAAGCCCCCATGTTGAGGTGCTGTCTCTGGGGAACGCGCTCCCGGCACCATCGCCCGGTTAGGTCGAGGACCTCAACGGCCCGGGCTGGGATCGGCAGAATGGCGGCCAGCTCAGCGAGGAGGTAGTCCCCACCTCCATCATTGCGCAGCGACTGCTCGACCCCGAGCACACCGCTGCGGTGGAGGGTCAACCGGATCTGCAGGCGGAGGGCAGCCCGCTTGTCCGCTGCCGTGAAGAGCACCCACCCGCCACGGCTCTCCTCCTCCAGATCGCCGACGTCGCTGTCGACGGCACCGACGGTGAACAACGGTGACCACGCCGTACCGTCCGCCCGGGCGCCGCGTAGCCCGGGACGCAGCCGCCAGCCGTCAACCGGCATAGGGAGCAGGTGTCGCGGCATGGGGTCGTCCGGCGCCGCATGCGGGATGGGAGGTGAGGTGGCCAGGACCAGAGCAGCGGCGTCCACATCCTTGTGCAGGGGCGGTCCCCAGTGGACGATCCGCGGAAGTGGCGAGGTCCCGGCTGGACCCACAGGGGCAACCTCTAGCAGCAGCGAACACGTTGAGGTCCGCAGGTGGATGAACGTCGGTGCCCCGACCTCGAGGGCTTTCGCCGCCGTGGCCGGGGCCAGATGTTCGCTCATCCCTTGACGGCGCCCGAGGTCATGCCACGGATGAAGTAGCGCTGCAGCGAGACGAAGACGAGCAGGGGTATGGCCATGCTCACGAAGGCGCCCGCAGTGAGCAGCTGCCAACCCTGTCCCTCTGATCCCAGCAGGCCGGCGAGGTTGACCGTCACGGGGGAGTTCTCACCAGGGCCGATGAATATCAGCGCGACGATGAGATCGTTCCAGACCCATAGGAACTGGAAGATCGCGAAGGCGGCAAGCGCAGGGACGCTCATCGGGACGATCAGCCGCCAGAATGTCACAAAGTGGCTGGCGCCGTCGATCTTGGCCGACTCGATCACTGACAAGGGCAGGGTCGCCATGTAGTTGCGCAGGATGTAGA
>DATCQG010000276.1:0-1939 GCA_036569625.1 Dermatophilaceae bacterium
CTTCTCAAGGCGTCGATGGGGGCAAGGCGTGCAGCGCGGCTGGCGGGATAGACCCCGGCCACGATGCCGATGACGAGGGCGATACCAAGGGAACCGACCCCGACGACGGGGGGGATGGTCACAGGCTGGTTCAGGAAGTGCGGCAGGACCCGGGCGCCGACCACGCCCAGGATGATGCCGAGGATGCCTCCGGAGAGACCCAGCGTGCTTGCCTCGACCAGGAACTGTCGCCTGATGGCGTGAGGGGTCGCTCCCAGCGCCTTGCGGAGCCCGATCTCACGAATCCGTTCAGTGACGGACACGAGCATGATGTTCATGACGCCGATCCCTCCAACCAGCAACGAGATTGCGGCGATGCCCGCGAGCAGGACGGTCAGGGTCCGGTCGGTTGAGGTGGCTGTGGTCAGCAGGGACTGCTGGCTGCTGATGGTGAAGTCGGCGGTGGTCACCGTCTTTCCGTGGGTGGACAGCAACGCCTTGTTGGCTTCTTGGTACGCCGCTGACAGCGCGTCAGTTGATGTGGCCTCGATGTAGAGGGTCGAGATGCCGCTAGCGTTACCGCCGCTGGTGATTCGACTGCTGTAGGTCGTCTGGGGGACCAGGGCCTGGTCGTCCTCATCGGTTGTCGTCGATGACCCTGCGGTGTTGAGGATGCCGATGACGGTCATCGTGGTTCCGTTGACGCTCAATGTCTGCCCCAGGGGGTCACGGCCGCCGAACAGCTCGGAGGCCGTGGTCGAGCCGAGCACGGTCACTGACGCCGCGTCGTTGAGCTCGGCTGTGGTGAAGAATCGACCCTCTGTCAGGCTGCGGGCCCTGACTGGCAGCCAATCCGGTGTCGTGCCAACCACGTTGGTCGTCCAGTTCGTGGTCCCCGCTGTCAGAGACTGCGAGCCGGAGACCACCGGGGCCACCCGGGCTATGTCGGGTGCTACGACCGGGCTGGCGAGCGCTGTGGCGTCCCGGATCGTAAGGGTCGACGCGGACCCGCGCCCGCCGCGGATACCGCTGGTGCTTGTGGCACTCCCCGGGGAGACGATGAGGAGGTTGCTGCCGAGCTGGTTGATCTGGGCGCGGACCTGAGCCTGTGCACCCTGGCCCAGCCCCACCGTGAGCATCACCGCCGCGATGCCGATGAGGATTCCGAGCATGGTCAGGGATGAACGCATCCTGCGCGATCGGATGGCCTCCAACGCGGTCCGGATGGTCTCACCCCACTTCATCGAACGCTCCCAACGGCGGTCGGCATGGCCGAATCCACCTCTCCGTCAAGGATTCTCACGATGCGCTGAGCCGACTCGGCCACATCTCGCTCGTGCGTGATGAGCACAATGGTGCGACCTTGCCCGTGCAGCTCGGAGAAGAGCGCTAGGACGTCCGCGCTTGAGTGGGAGTCGAGGTTGCCGGTCGGCTCGTCCGCCAGGATGAGGGCAGGGTCGGTGACCAGCGCCCGGGCCACAGCGACGCGCTGCTGCTGGCCGCCCGAGAGCTCACCGGGCCGGTGGTCGATGCGGTCACCAAGGTCGACGCGCTCGAGGGCGCTGATGGCACGCTCCCTGCGCTCGGCTCGGCCCATGCCCGTGTAGCACAGGGGTAGCTCCACGTTGCGCCAAGCGGGCAGCGACGCGAGCAGGTTGAACTGCTGGAAAACGAAGCCGATCTGGCGGTTGCGAACGGTGGCTAGTGCAGCCTCGCTCATCGTGCTGACGTCCTCGCCGGCCAGGTCGTAGCTACCTGTGGTCGGCACGTCCAGGCAGCCCAGGATGTGCATGAGCGTGGACTTGCCCGACCCCGAAGGCCCCATGATGGCAACGTATTCGCCGCGTGCAACCTCGAGCGAGACACCCCGCAGCGCCTCGACCTCAACGGACCCCGTGGAGTACACCTTGCGAACATCGCGCAGATGCAGGATCGGTGCGACGCGACTGTCAGGAAGTTG
>DATCQG010000277.1:0-4892 GCA_036569625.1 Dermatophilaceae bacterium
AGGTGGATCCGTGTGCGCCACTGGGTGCACCGTCACCAAGGCCGCTGAGACTACCCATTGGTCGATGGCACGCCTGGCTCGCACGCCAGACAGGTCCTAAGATCGGGTACGCGTTTTGGGGTCCCGTACCCTCACAGAGCCCGGGCAGACTGAGCAATTACTGATTGGGTCGGCTGGGACAGCGGAAGAACGGAAGCGGTATGAGCGGGAACTCGACACCAGATGTCGAGGTCGTTCGCCGCGCATACACCGCGTTGGCCGCAGCTGACATGGAAGAGCTGGAACAGTGCTTCGCCCGCGACGCTGTGTGGCATGAGCCGGGTAGCAACATCTACTCCGGAGTCCGGGTGGGCTGGCCAGAGATCCGAGATGAGTTTCCTCGCACTCCTGGGCCCGTTGTCGCACGGCACGCTGCGCACCGAGCTCGTAGACATCGCCGTCGCCGAGAAGTACGTCGTCGCCGTCCATCGTGCAACCGGTGAGCACAACGGCCTGACGCTGGACTCGACGAGCTACGACATAGTTCTCGTGAGCCGAGGTCGAATACAGGAAGTCTGGGCTACTCACGCCAAACAATCCGAGGTCGATGCCTTCTGGACCTGACGACACGAGTCGCCCTGAATCGGTGACCGGGCGGCCAGCGGGCGCGGCGGCCACCGAACGCCCGCGAGGGGTCTTAGTCTTCGCCGCTAAAGGATCCCTCACCGGAGAGGACGCACACCCATCGCGGCAGAGATGAGGGCGTTGCAGGCGCTTGGCCGCATGTCTGGACGTTGGCTGGAGTGCGGTGATAAGTAAGGTCGGAACCGCGCTGCGCGGAACGTCAGCGAAAGCGTCCGTAGCCGGCAGACGGTCCGTTCAACACGTCCTCTTCCAGCTGACATGAGTGACATCGGCAAGTGGCGCGACGTAGGTCCGGAGCTGGTGGCACAGGACCGGATCCTTGATCTCCGACTGCGGCCCGTGCCGTGGAGCCGCCGTATAGCGTCCTCCCACAATCCACCCAGAAACCCGTGTCAGGCTTGTTGACCATGGACCAGAACGCGAGCTTCGCCTGGATGCGAGCGACACCAGGCCTGACATGAGCAGGACCACAGCCACGGCGGCCGACGCGTTGGTGATCTTCGGGATCACCGGGGACCTGGCGCGCAAGATGACGTTTCGCTCGCTGTATCGCCTGGAGGTGGCGGGCCGGCTGGACTGCCCGATCATCGGCGTGGCGATGGACGACTGGTCCGAGGACCACCTGCGCGCCATGGTGCGCGAAGCCGTGACGGCAGACCAGGACGTGGTGGACGAGGTGGCGTTCCATCGTCTGGCCGGGCGGCTCAGCTATCTGAAGGGCGACTTCACCGACCACGCCACCTACGAGGAGCTGGCCGTTCGGTTGGACGCCTTCTCCCGGCCGCTGTTCTACCTGGAGATCCCGCCCTCGCTCTTCGCTCCGGTGGTGGCGGCTCTTGGCCGAGCCGGTCTGACCGAACACGGCCGGGTGATGATCGAGAAGCCCTTCGGCCGCGACCTGGCCTCCGCACGGTCCCTCAACGCCGAGCTGCACGAGGTGCTCGCCGAGGACCAGATCCTGCGCATCGACCACTTCTTGGGCAAGCAGCCGGTGCTGGACATCCATTTCCTCCGATTCGCCAATGCGCTGCTCGAGCCGGTGTGGAATCGCGAGCATGTGGCCGCTGTGCAGGTCACCTTGGCCGAGGACTTCGGCGTCGAGGACCGGGGCGCCTTCTACGACTCGGTGGGTGCGCTGCGTGACGTGGTCCAGAACCACCTCCTGCAGGTGCTTGCCCTCATCGCCATGGAGCCGCCGGCAGGGTCCGGTCATGGTGCGCTGTGGGACAAGCGGGTCGAGGTGTTCCGGGCAATGGCCGACGTCGACCCGTCCATCTGCGTGCGGGGCCAGTACGACGGGTACGGCGAGGTTCCCGGCGTGCGGAAGGCATCCGTGACCGAGACCTACGTGGCGCTGCGGCTGGAGGTGGACAACTGGCGTTGGGCCGGCGTGCCGTTCTTCATCCGGGCCGGCAAGGCATTGGCGACGACCGCCACCGAGGTCAGAGTGATCTTCAAGCGTCCGCCCCGCTTGGCCTTCCTCGACGAGCCGCGTCACACAGCCCCCAACCAGCTGGTCTTGCGTGTCGACCCGGACGCCGGACTGCGTCTGGTCATGCTGTCCAAGGGGCCGGAGGGTTCGGTGCCGCGGGACGTGCACATGGACATGGCGTTCACCGAGGAGCTCGGCAAGCCCCGCACTCCCTACGAGCGCCTCATCCACGACGCGCTCGCCGGCGATCTTTCGCTCTTCACCCGGGAGGATGCCGTGGAGGAGACCTGGCGGGTCATCCAACCGCTGGTTGAGCACCCGCCCGCACCAACGCGCTACCCGCGCGGGTCGTGGGGACCGCCGGCGGCAGACGCACTCCTTGCCGGCCATCCGGAGTGGCAGCTGCCGTGGCTGCCCAGCCCGGGGGAGAGCAGCAGCTGACCGCAGGGCCTGGGCAACAGTCCCAGGGAGAGCCCGACGTGAGACACCAGGTCACGAGGCACCAGCTCAGAGACACCCGATCAGAGGAGACATCACGATGGCGACAGACACCCCGATGCAGCTCGGCGTGGTCGGGCTCGGACGAATGGGCGCGAACATCGCGCGCCGGCTGATCCGCGACGGCCACACCTGCGTGGTGTTCGACGTGGACCCCGCGGCCGTCACCGCGCTGGAGAAGGAAGGGGCGACGGGTGCGAGCTCGGTGGCTGACCTCGTCGAGAAGCTGTCCCAGCCTCGCGCCGCGTGGGTCATGGTGCCCGCCGGTGAGATCACCGGCAAGGCCATCGAGTCACTGGCCGCCCACATGGTCGCCGGGGACACGATCATCGACGGCGGCAACTCCTACTACAGAGACGACATGCGCCGCGCGACCGAGCTGTCCGAGCGCGGTATCCACCTGGTCGACTGCGGGACCAGCGGCGGTGTATGGGGGCTGGAGCGGGGCTACTCGCTGATGATCGGTGGCGATGCCGACGTGGTTGACCGCATCGGCCCGATCTTCGCGACCATCGCGCCGGGCATGGGCTCTGCACCGCGGACCGCGGGGCGAACCGGGGATCCCGATCCGGCCGAGCACGGGTTCTTGCGCTGCGGCCCCAACGGCGCCGGACACTTCGTCAAGATGGTCCACAACGGCATCGAGTACGGGATGATGGCCTCGCTGGCCGAAGGGCTCAACATCTTGCACAACGCCGACGCCGGCACGCGCGTCGCCCAGGCCGATGCCGAGACCGCGCCGATGTCAGAGCCGCAGTTCTACCAGTTCGATATCGACACGGCGGCGGTGGCCGAGGTATGGCGCCGGGGCAGTGTCATCGAGTCCTGGCTGTTGGACCTGACCGCGGCTGCCCTGCTCCGTTCGCCCGATCTGGACCAGTTCACCGGGCGGGTTTCGGACTCCGGCGAGGGTCGGTGGACGTCGATCGCGGCGCTCGAGGAGGGTGTGCCCGCCCCGGTGCTGTCCAGCGCGTTGTACTCCCGATTCGCCTCCAGGGGCCTTGACGACTTCGCCGACAAGGCTCTCTCGGCCATGCGCAAGGGCTTCGGCGGCCACGACGAGAAGAAGGGCTGAGATGCCCCCAACGACGAAGCCGACGGAGACGGCCAAGCCGGTCGTCGTGCTGTTCGACGTCGACGAAACCCTCGTCCATACCGGGGGTTCGGGGGCGAGAAGCTGGAGGGCGGCGTTCGACAAGCTCTACGGCATCTCCGCCGATATCGGCGAGCACAGCTCGGCGGGTGAAACCGACCCCCAGGTGGCCCGCGCCACCTTCAACGCCGTGCTTGGTCGCGACCCGAGCGACGACGAGCTCAGCCGGCTCTACGCCCAGTACCTCCTGCACCTGGCCACCGACATCGGGGTCTCGGAGGGCTACCGGGTGCTGCCCGGCGCCGAGAAGACCCTGCTCCGACTGGGAGAAGCCGGCGTCATGCTTGGGCTCGTCTCTGGTGCCATGGAAGGCGCGGCGCGAACCAAGCTCGTCCCCGCCGACCTGAACCGGTTCTTCGTCTTCGGCGCCTACGGCTCGGACTCACCCGACCGCACCGAGCTGACCGGCCTCGCCATCGAAAAGGCCACCCGCCTGCACGAGCGGCTCAGCGCCGACCAGGTCTACGTCGTGGGCGACACCCCCCACGACATGGAGGCGACCAACGCGTCGGGCGCGGTGTCCGTGGGGGTGGCGAGCGGTCACTATTCGGTCGCTGAGCTTGAGGCGGCCGGAGGCGCACACGTGCTCCGCTCGCTCGAAGACGGGTTCCCGGGGCTGTGACGACCGGACGGGCGTCGACAAGGCGTGTGACCCTCCGCCCGTTCGTGCGCTGGCCTGCAGCGAGCCGGCCCGGGCTCGGCCAACCCGAGGCGAGCGCCACGGGCAGCCTCTGTGCCATTGCCATCGGGACAGGGCTGGCCGTGTCAGTCACGGAGGTGACGACGCTGCACGTTGTGGCCCTGGCCGACGAGGACGTCGCTCACTATGGCGGGCGGGAACAGGCCGTGCTCCACCACCCTGGGTATCGCCGACAGCCACTGCGCCAGTTCGCCGGGGTCGCCGATCGGCCCGAAGTAGCCCGCGAGCACCCCTTTGTCGGGGCTCGCCGGCTTGTCGGTCACGCGGGCGTCACCGAGAGCTCGAAGCGTGGCGTCTCATCGGTCACAGCCCATTCCGCTCGCAAGGTCCAACAGGTTCATGTAGGACTGTCGACATGACGCAACCAGGGCCAGACCCCGACAACTACCCGCCGATTGATCCGACCGAGCCGGTGCCTGACGACCCAGGACCGCTCTCTCCGGATACACCGGAGACCCTTCCTCCCGCTCCGGTCGAGCCCATGC
>DATCQG010000278.1:0-3561 GCA_036569625.1 Dermatophilaceae bacterium
CAGCCGGTCCCACCAATGGCGGCGGCAATCGCTCAGGCGATCTCACCAGGCCATCTCACCAGGACATCAGTCGAATACCCGGTAGACCTTGTGGTTGGCCGCCTGCGCGCGAGGGCGCACCACCATCCGGTCGATGTTGACATGAGGGGGTCGGGTCGCCACCCAGGCCACGCAGTCGGCGATGTCTTCCGCCGTCAACGGCTCGGCCACACCGGCGTACACGGCGTCTGCCTTGGCCCGGTCCCCGCCGAAGCGGGTCAGTGCAAAGCCCTCGGAGCGAACCATGCCGGGCGCAATCTCGCACACCCGCACCGGTTGGTCCCAGAGCTCGAGTCGCAACGTGTCGACAACCGAGTGGACCGCGAACTTGGCGGCGACGTAGCCCCCACCACCCTCATAAGCAACCAGACCGGCGGTCGAACCCATCACCACGATCTGGCCCTCTGACGCCACAAGCGCCGGCAACAGTGCCTTGGTCACGGCCACGACGCCGATGACGTTGACCTCATACATCATTCGCCACTGCTCAAGGTCGGACTCGGCCACCGGGTCAGCTCCGAGCGCTCCCCCGGCGTTGTTCACTAGGAGGTTGCAGCGCCCACCGACTGCGTCAGCCAGCGAGGCCACGTCCGTGGCCGAGGTCACATCACAGCGGACCGCACGTCCGTCGATCTCGGCCGCAAGCGCTTCGACCCGGTCGACCCTGCGCGCCGCGCAGAAGACCTCGAAACCCTGCGCCGCCAGCGCTCTGGCGGTTGCCGCCCCGATACCGCTGCTGGCACCCGTCACCACGGCCACGGGCCGCGTCGTCTCGGCCGCGGGCGGCGTCGTCTCAGTCACCCGCCCAGTATTCACACCCGCCGCGGCACATAGTCTCGGAGGGTGAGCGGTCCCGGTCTTCGCACCCTTCCCGTCCCGCCGGGGGCGGGTGCGCTCGGCATCCTCGTGAACCTGCAGAGGGCCATGGACGGCTCCGGGCCTGCACTGGCTCCGTACGTCGCGGGCGGTCCGCCACCGCAGATCCCCCACGGCAGAGCTCACCTCCCACAGGGCCTGGCGCTCACGATCGGCACGTCCGGATCCACCGGACCACCAAAGCTGGCCATGCTGACCGGTGACGCCCTGCGCGCCTCTGCCGACGCCACCCATGTGCGGCTGGGCGACCGGGGCACGTGGCTGCTGGCCATGCCGGCCCACCACATCGCCGGCATCCAGGTCCTGGTCCGCTCGTTGGTCGCCGGCACCACACCCGTTGCGATGGATCTCGAGGGCGGTTTCACGCCAGCAGCATTCGCCCGGGCCACCGCCGAGATCGCCCCTGCCGAGGCGGCGTACACCGCCCTCGTCCCAACCCAGCTGGTTCGGCTGCTCGAGTCCGCTGAAGGGCGCCAGGCACTCACCCGGTATGCCGCCGTCCTGGTCGGCGGCGCAGCCACACCTTCCGGCGTCATCGCCAAGGCGAAGCAGGCCGGGATTCGGGTGGTCACGACCTACGGCATGAGCGAGACGGCCGGTGGGTGTGTCTACGACGGTCGCGCTCTCGATGTGAGCGACGCCCAGCTCGAAAACGACGGTCGGATCCGTCTGGGCGGCGCCACCCTCGCTCAGGGATATCTCAACGAACCGGCCCTGAGCGCAAAGGCGTTCGTGGTCGATGACGCCGCCGGGTGGTGGTTCCGCACCGACGATGTCGGCCACCTGGACGACCGCGGCACCCTCATCGTCGACGGTCGTATGGACGACCAGATCAACACCGGCGGCCTCAAGGTGGCTCCACGGCAGGTCGAGGAGGCTCTCACGGGGCTCGACAACGTGTCCGAGGCCGTCGTGGTGGGCAGCCCCGACCCCGAGTGGGGCCAGCTCGTCAGCGCCGCCATCGTGGTCACACAAGGCGGCTCGCCCCCGACGCTGGACGAGGTTCGCGACCGCCTCCGCGGCATACTGCCCGATCACGCCCTGCCGAGACGGCTTGCGGCCCTGGCCGAGCTCCCGCTGCTGGGACCGGGCAAGGCGGACCGCGCCGCGGTCCGGAGGCACTTCGACCACGACCACTGAGGCGTGACAAGATCATCCATAGAGGCCGGTTCAAGCTTGGCAAGGAGGTCGGGATGGCAAAGGTACTGCTCTTCCTCGTCACGCTCGGGATGACGATATATGCAGTGATCGACGCGATCCAGACCGAGGACACGCGCGTTCAGCACCTGCCCAAGCTCGTCTGGATCGTGCTGATCCTGCTGTTCAGCCCGCCCGCCGCCATCGCCTGGTACTTCGCGGGAAGGCAGCGCCGCCCACTCGACAGACGCCGAGGTCCCAACTACCCGTCGGCCCCGCGCGGCCCCGACGATGATCCGGACTTCCTCCGCGGTCTGTGATCACCCACCAAGCACGTGAAGTGAGCGATAAGTAACCCAATGGCCACGTTGTCCCAGTGGGTCGAGGGCGCCCGCCCCCGCACACTGCCCGCCGCCGTCGCGCCCGTTCTGGTCGGAACCGGTGCGGCATACGCACTCGACAGGGCCGACAGTGCCCTCGCCCTCCTTGCCCTTCTGGTCTCTCTGGCGCTGCAGGTCGGCGTGAACTACGCCAACGACTACTCCGATGGCATTCGTGGCACCGACCAGGAGCGCGTTGGCCCCGTGCGACTCGTCGGCCAGGGGCTGGCCAGGCCCGACAACGTCAAGCTCGCGGCAATGCTCTTCTTCGCCTGCGCAGCCCTGTTCGGGCTGGCGCTGGTCGCCCTCAGCGGCGCTTTCCTGATGCTCCTGGTCGGGGCGGCTTCGATCGCCGCTGCCTGGTACTACACCGGAGGCAAGAAGCCCTACGGTTACTCAGGACTGGGCGAACTTTTCGTCTTTGTTTTCTTCGGTCTGGTGGCCACGCTGGGCACGACCTACACCCAGGCGGGCACGGTCAGCGCTGCCTCGATCGCCGGTGCCGTCGGGGTCGGCGCCATCGCCTCGGCGATCCTGGTCGCCAACAACCTGCGCGACATCCCCAGCGACACGTCACACGGAAAAGGCACGCTCGCCGTGCGGCTGGGATCGACCCGGACCCGTGATCTCTACACCCTGCTGCTGACCGTCGCGCTCGCCTGCGTGCTCATAGCAGGCGTCATCCACCTGAGCGCCCTCATCGCCCTGCTGTCCTTCGTCCTCGCTCTGCCGCTGGTGCGACGGGTCATGGGCGGCGCGGTCGGTAGAGACCTGATCCCCGTCCTGTCGGGGACGGGCCGGTTCGAGCTGGTCTATGCCGTGCTGTTGGCGATCGGGTTGGGCGCTGCCCAACACCTGGGCTGAGCCACCTCAGGAGCGCGTCGACTCCTCGTCCACCTCAGTGTCCTCGTCAATCTCGTCCGGGCGAGTCTGCTCGGCCCTTCCGGCGCGTGCATCGATACGGCGCGCGATGCTGGCGCTGAACTGAGCCCGCGGCCCCTGCAGGACGAAGTACGACACCACCATCGAGCCCACCGCGGAGATTCCGAGCAGCCACCACCGCTGGCTCGCATCCCTGAGGCCCAAGAGCCATAGGGCACAAAGAAGCCCGAAGAAGATCATCAACCGC
>DATCQG010000279.1:0-2250 GCA_036569625.1 Dermatophilaceae bacterium
CACCGGCATCGAAGCCAGCGTTACCGCGTCTTGCGCACGCCGGGTCTCTCTGGTCAGCGGGGAAACCAACCGGTAGGCATCGTCGGCGACGAGCCCATACAGGGCCGCGCTAATGACGAGAATGGCCAGCACTGAGATGTAGACCACGGGTAGCTGGCGACCACGGAGGTCCCGCACCTCTGCCGCAGGAAGGACCTCGGTGTCCGCTTCGGGGGGTGCCGGGCGCGCGGCCGGCACATCCTCGAGGTCCTCCGACCTGCCGTGTTTGCTCGCGGTGGGATTGCGAACCTTCATGGCCTGCTCCTTTCCTGTGGCTTGACGTCAAGCAGTATTCGAGATCGGCAGCAGCCCACAAGGGACCTTGGTCCTGTCCTGCAGGTCAAAGCGCGCGCCGTAGCGATCGACAACCAGGCTCGACGTCCACCCATCGGCCATGTGCCGTCGCATCTTGTCGACCGGCCACCGCCCCGATAGCGGAACGATCAGCGGACGCCGTCAGGAACCTGAGGACTCACGCCACCGATCGCCGCTGGACGATCCCTTGCGGACGCCGAGCTGCGTGCCGGCGCACCTGCCGTTGTGCCCCAGTGGTCGTTCGGCCTGCGGGACTGGAGGAGTGACGGGACATGTTGCCTGCTGGCTGGATCTTCGGTCTTGGCCTGAGCCGGCGAAACCCGTCCACGACCGTATATTCTGCGCTTGTGGGTGGAGCTGGATCTCGAGGCAGGTACGCCGAGCAGGTCGCTGGCGTTTATTGCGTCGCCGTTTTGCAGGGAATGGGGCGCGGGCCGACCGAGACCGTCTGCTCGTCCCACGATCATCGGGGCTCCGCGACCGCCCGTGCCACCGGCGAACGAGGCTACCGTTTCGACTGGATGGCTCCGCCAATCGAGCAGAGGACGACAGCGATGCAGTACTGCATCACACAGGCTTGTCGTCGTGCACCATGACGGGCTGGCGGCTGCGTGATCTGACCGACGACGACCTGGAGGAAGCGGTAAGCCTCGACGCGGCATCGTCGACGGTGGAACAACGGCCGCTGTTCCCCCTGTCGGAGGTCGTGGCCAGCCTGGTCGCGGGCCAGCCGGCGGTCGCGGCGGAGTCCGGCGGTCGGTTGGTCGGTACCGCGGTGGGGCGTGTCGATGGTGATCGCGGATGGGTGCTGCGAATCGCCTTGCATCCGCAGTGGCGCAACCAGGGGTTGGGCAGTCAGCTGCTGGCTTTACTCGAGCAGCGGCTGGTTGCCGCGGGGGCTCGTCGTCTGACCTGTGCTCTGCCCGCTGGCGAGACCGGTACCCATGCACTGCGCAACTCCGGTTTCGCTGAGCGAGAGGACATCGTTTGGTTCGAGAAGCTGGAGCAGCTGCGAGCAGGGGATGTCGAGACCGCTGCTTCGCTGGGCGGCGCGGTCCCACCGCCCAACCTGTGGGGGCAGGTGCAGGGGATGTCCTTCGAGAAGCAGCTCATCGAGCGTCGGATCGTGCTGCCACTGTCCCACGTCTCCCTCGCAGAGGAGCACGGCTTGCGCGCCCCACGCGCGGTGATGCTGTTCGGTCCACCAGGGACAGGCAAGACGACGTTCGCCCGGGCGATCGCGAGTCGGCTGGGATGGCCATTCGTGGAGCTGTTCCCCTCTCGTCTGGCTGGGTCGGACAGCGGTCTCGCCGGTGGGCTCTCCGAGGCCTTCGCAGCGGTTGCCCGGATGGAGCACGTCCTGGTGTTCATCGATGAGGTCGAGGAGATCGCCGCCGACCGCCAGGAGGCCCGCGCCGACGTCGGGGTCGTCAATGAGCTGCTGAAGTCCATCGTTGCTTTCCGCGAACGGCCCCAGCGGCTGCTCGTGTGCGCCACAAACAACATCGCCAGCCTGGACGGCGCCTTCCTGCGTCACGGCCGGTTCGACTACGTCATCCCGATCGGCCCTCCCGACGCCCAAGCGCGCTCCGCTCTGTGGCACCGCGCCACAAGCGAGCAGGCCACCCTCGACATCGACATCGACGCTCTTGTCGCGGCCAGTGCCGGGCTGACGCCCGCAGACATCGGCCATGCCACCCAGCTCGTGGCCCAGTACACCTTCGAGGCCAGCATCGAGTCCGGCACCCGGGTGCGCCCCACCACTGGCGCTTACCTCGATGCACTCGCTCAGACCCGGCCCACCCTCGACTCCACGGACATCGCCGCCTTCACCCAGGACATCGAACGCTTCCAGAGATCCTGACGCGCGGCAGACGTGCGTGCGCGAACACGACG
>DATCQG010000280.1:0-6890 GCA_036569625.1 Dermatophilaceae bacterium
CGCAGGGCGCGGCCGACGAACAGCAGCGACACGGGCAGCGAGCTCGCATGCCCGATCTTGATCTCGGCAAGGTCCCCAGGCGTCTGGGGCGGGGGGCCGGCGGTGACGATAGTCATTGGCGGATCCTCGGGTCGAGCCGGACGTAGAGCAGGTCGACCACGAATATCGCGACCAGCATGCTCAAGGTGATGACCAGGAACAGGGCCTGCATCAGCGGGAAGTCATGGTTGGTCACGGCGACGTAGAGCAGGTTGCCCAGCCCCGGGTAGCTGAAGACGCCCTCGACGAGGACCGACCCGCCAATGATTGCGCCCAGGGACAGGCCGAACGCGGTGACGTTGGGCAAGATGGCGTTCCGTGCGGCATAGCGCAGCGCCACCGTGCGCGTTCGCAGCCCGTTGGCCTCCGCGAACGTGACGTAGTCCTCACCGAGGGTGTTGATCATGTTGTTGCGCATACCGAAGACCCAACCGGACAGCGTGGTGATCACCAGCGTCAGCCCCGGCAGCACGCTGTGCGACACGGCGTCGCCGAAGAAGGCAAGGCTCAGGTTCGGCGTCGCACCGGGGGCGTAGCCACCCTTGATCGGAAACAGGTTCCAGTTGAACGCCAGGACGTAGAGCAGCAGCAGACCCAGCCAGAAGGGCGGGAAGGCCGCAAAGAGCGTCGAGCCCAGCGTCACCACTGAGTCGGCGGACCTGCCGCGACGCCACCCGGCGTACACGCCGAGCAGGGTCCCGATGACGAACGCCAGGACTGTGCTCGTCCCGACCAGGACCAGCGTCCACGGCAACGCCTTGCCGATCGTCTGGGCGACGGTCTCGCTGGGAAAGGAGTATGACGTCCCGAAGTCGAGGGTCGCGATGTTCTTCAGGTAGCTGCCGTACTGGCTGAGCAGACCGGTGTTCGGCACGCCGAGCTGTACCTCGATCGCGTGCCGCTGGGCGTTGGTGACGGACTGACCGCTCGACGCCAGCTTGGCGAGGGCAGCATCCACCGGAGAGCCCGGCATGAGCCTCGGGAGGGCGAAGTTCAGGGTTATCGCCGCCCACAAGGTGATCACGAACAGCACCACCTTGCGCGTCAGGTAGGTCACCTCATGCTCCTTCCCAGGGCCGCCCGGTATCGGGCGGCCCAACGGCTCGACCTCAGGACTTCTTGAGATGCGTGAGCACCGTCAACAGGGAGTTGTTGTAGTTCGTCGGCAGGGTGTACGGATCGGTGGCCGACGGCCATCCGGTGAAGGACTTGGTGGAGAAGAGTCCCCAGCTACCGCCGTAGTAGAGGAGCACGATCGGCGTCTGGTTGTACATCGCCTGCTCGAGCTGGTTGGTGGCCTGCTTCTGTGCCGACTCGTCGGTTGCCGAGGCAAGCGCCGCGAGCGACTGGTCGACCGCCGGGCTCTTGAAGCGCTGGAAGTTGTTTGCCGTCAGCTTCCCGGCCGGCGCCGCGAAGCTGCTGTTGAGGGCGTTGTTGAAGTCGGTATACGGCGTTCCTGTCCCGCCAAAGCCGCCCATCGCAGCATTGAACGTGCCCGACTGGATCTGCTGGGAGTACTGCGCGAACTGAGGCAGGTCCGTGCTGACGTTCATCCCGACCTTCTTCAGCTCGTTGGTGACCTCGGTGGCCGCTGCCACCCAGTCGCTGAAGTTGTTCGGCATGACGATGCTCATGCTCGCCTGCTTGCCGTCCTTGCCGACCAGCTTGCCACCCTGCAGGGTGTAACCGGCCTTGGCAAAGGCGGCCGTCGCCGCTGACGCGCTCTGCGTAACCTGACCCTGGTTGGCCAAGGTCGGGTCGAGCCACTTCTGCAGGTTCGGCAGGATGAGGCCCGACATGCTCGCCTGTCCCAGGTAGCCGTTGACCGCCTTGTCAGCGATCGTCGTACGGTTCAAGGACAACGAGACGCCCTTGCGGAAGTTGGCATCGCTGTACGGCGCCTTGGTCAGGTTCAGGTAGAGGCCGATCGCCCCGCCCGGCGGGAACCAGTAGACGTTGTGCTTGGGGTCCCGTGCCACGTACGTCGTCTTGACATCAGGTAGGAAGTTGTAGGCCCAGTCGAACTTCCCGCTGGACACGTCCAGCTGGTTGGTGCTCTGGTTGCTCGCCTGGGCTGGGAACAGCACCTTTGCCGGCACGATCTTGTCGGCCTGCCAGTAGCTTGGGTTCTTCGTGAGCGCGTACTGCGTCGGCGCGAACGTTCCCAGGGTGAACGGACCGGTTCCGATGGGCTTTGCGTTGGTGAACTTCACCGGGTCCGCCACGGAGGACCACAGGTGTTCAGGCACGATCGGGATCTGGGCGATCGTCGAGGCGAAAGGCACGTTCGGGGCGTTGAACGTGAACGTGACATCGTTTCCCGTGGTCGAGATGGCGGACAGGTGCTGCCAAACGCCGTTGCCGTCCAGCCCAGGGAACTTCTTCAGCAAGTTGAAGGTGAAGACGACATCGCTGGGCGTGAAGGGCTTCCCATCGCTCCACTTGGCCCCTTGGCGGATCGTGAAGACCAGCGTCTTGGGGTCGGTGAACTTGTTCCCCGTCGCCAGAAATGGCGTGAACGTCCCGTCGATCGGGCTGACGATCTCCATGGACTCATAGATGAGGTTCACTCCATGCAGCGCGGACGAGGGCTGCAACGGGTTGAAGTTCTCCACGAGCGCGGGGTTGCCCGCATCGCCCTGGATCGTCAGGGTAGCGGCGCTACCTGCCGCGGCTCCGCCGCTCGCGCCCCCCTGGGTCGAGCCGGAACAGGCGCTCACCCCCACGGCTGTCAGCGTGGCGACAGCGCAGACCAACGCCGATGTCTTGTACTTGCGTGCTGTTCGGGTTTTGCGTTTCATCATGGGTTCCTTCTATGTCGGGCTGGGCCCGTTTACGGTGGTCCCGCCTCCGTCGGCCCACGGCTCGTCGCGCTCGTCCCTTTCGGGACAGCCACACGACGAGCGCAGGACCAGCTCGGTCGGCAGGATCAGTGGTTCCGGGACCAGGGGGCCGCCGGCAATGCGTTCGTGAAGACGGGTCGCTGCCAGGCGGCCCAGCTCGTACAGGGGTTGACGGACCGTCGTCAGGCCAGGGCTGACATAACGCGCTGTCATCACGTCGTCCCAGCCCACGATGGCCATGTCGTCAGGAATCCTGACGCCTGCACCTTGCAGCGCCTTCATGGTCGACAGGGCCAGCTCGTCGTTCGCGCAGACCAGGGCATCCGGCCGATTCATGCTGGCCAGGACCTGTGCAGCGGCTTCGGCACCGGAAGCTTCGCGGTAGCTGACCCGCAGGGCTGGTCCAGCGGCCGGTGTCTCGGCCTTTGACAAGGCCATGCGGAAGCCTGCGTAACGCTGCTCGACGTCCGGAGAGCCTTCGGGGTCGCCGACGAAGAGCAGCCGGCGCCTGCCGTGGGCAAGAAGGTGTTCGGTGAGTGCGGCTGAGCTCTGCGTGTTCTCCGCCGAGACGGCGTCACATCCGGCCACCGCCGGACGCGCCAGCAGCACCACAGGGGTCTGGTGCGCGATCGATCTCGCCGCGTCGTCCGAGATCGTGGAGAGGGCCACGACCAGCCCGTCCACCTGGCTCGAGAGCTCGCGGACAGCCCGCGTCGGGTCCTCGCGCGCGTTCGTGACGACAAGGACGACGCTCTGGCCGAGCTGGGCAGCTGCGGACTCGTAGCCCATCAGCAGCTCCGCGTAGTACGGGCCAACCAGGTCCGGGACCACGAGCCCGTTGGCTGCGTGCCGCTGGACCGCCAGGCTGCGTGCCGCTCGAAGCGGGACGTAGTCGAGATCCTCGACGGCCCGAAGTACGTTCGCTCGTGCCTGTGGAGAGGCTGTGCGGCTCCCCTGGAGCACCCGCGAGACCGTGGCGATGGACACTCCGGCGAGCTTGGCCACCGAGTAGATGGTGGTCGAGCGCCTGCCCTGCCTGCGCGGTGTCATTCGTCACGGCCTCCGATGTAAGCGCTTACAACGGTGCCCGACCTTCGCCAGCAGCGCAACCCTTTTGGACCCGATTATTCAAATTTGGCGTTTGTGCCGGTTTTGTCGACGCGGCCGGAGGTCCCTGAGATCTGCTCCCGTGTCACCGATTAGATTTGTCCGTGTGAACAAGAACATTGCCTGCATCTTGCCGCCCGACCTGCTGCTCAAGCTCGCGAGCGAGGTCGGCGACGAACAGCGTTCCGCCATCCTGCGCACCCTTGAGCTGGACGAGAGCTTCCGCCTGCGCCGCGTCGAGCTCGCAGGGCGCCAGGCACCCCAGCATGAAGGAGCCATGGCCAAGCCAGGGGGCGGCGCCCCCAGACGGAGCATCTACGACCAGGGGCACTCGACGGCATACACGCCCGGAACCCTGGTCCGTGATGAGGGAGACCCGCCGGTGGCCGACCCCTCGGTCAACCAGGCCTATGACGGCTTCGGTCTCACGTACAAGCTGTTCTGGGACGTGTTCCACCGGAACTCGATAGACGACAAGGGAATGCCGATCCAGGGCCTGGTCCACTACGGGGATGCCTACGACAACGCCTTCTGGGACGGTGCGGGCCACATGTTCTTCGGTGACGGCGACGGCAGCCTCTTGACGGACACGACCAAGGGACTGGACGTGATCGGCCACGAGCTGACCCACGGAGTCACCGAGAATGAGGCGAACCTGACCTACTCGGGCCAGTCGGGCGCGTTGAACGAGTCGATCTCAGACGTGTTCGGCTCCCTGGTCAAGCAGTACCACCTGGCCCAGAACGCGGCGCAGGCCGACTGGCTGATCGGGGCGGACATCGTGGGGCCCGAGCTGGTTCCCGCACTGAGGTCCCTCAAGGCCCCCGGCACGGCGAACCGGCACGACGACCAACCCGCCGACATGGACCACTACCTGAAGACGTCGACGGACAACGGGGGCGTGCATGCCAACTCCGGGATCCCGAACCACGCGTTCTACGTCACGGCCACCACGCTCGGCGGCAACGCCTGGGAGGCGCCGGGGAGAATCTGGTATGACGCCCTGATGGACCCCCGGGTGAAGCCCGACTGCTCGTTCTCGACGTTCGCCGCAGTCACCTTGCGCCACGCCGGGTCGCGCTACGGATCCACGAGCTCGGAGGCCGCGGCCGTTCGCGCCGGATGGGCGGCCGTACAGGTCCTGGTCCGTTGAAGCTGCTAGACGAACTGTGGGCATCCGCGGCGGCCGACGTTACGTTGGAGTCGTGCACCTCACACTCGTCCGCAGTGGTGGCCTCGCGGGGCTCGACATGGTCGCAAGCCTCGACTCGTCCGACCTGCCCGCGAACCAGCAAGGGCTGGTCACGGCGCTTCTGACCGCAGGCTCCCCAGCAGCCGACGCGAGCCAACGGGGCGGCGCTGACCAGTTCAGCTACCACCTCGAGATACGTCAGGGCGACCAAACCTTCCGGCACCACTGGGAGGAGCGAGATGTGCCCGAAGCGGTTCGCCCGCTCCTGGCTGCACTGGTCCATGAGGCCAAACCCGCTCACTGAGATCCCTTGTACCCGCAGCCGGGCCTGCTCGATCGCCTCCTGCCCGTCGTGGGCCATCGACACCTCGAATCCGTCCCGGGTGAGGTAGACCCCACCAGATCGGACAGGGCTCGTTCGTCGTCGACGACCAGGACGCGAATACCGGTGGGCGGCGCCACTGTGGGAACGGGATTGCCGGTAGGGCGGCTCATGGGCCCATCGGCAGGGATCAACAATCTCTGGCGGACGTCGGGACCTGCGCAGCCAACTACCTCGGGGCGCGGCGCCGACCTGAATCAAACCTTGCCCGTTGCCACCCATTTCCCTGATCTGGGACTGCCTGCATGGCTAGGATCGGCCGCGTGACAGGTCCCTACGCCACTGCGATCACCGTCGTCGCCCTGCTGTTCGCGGCGACGGCGCTGATCCTTGCAGCGGCGAACCGGCACCCCGGCGTTCCCCTGCTGGCCGCAGGCGCCTTGCTCGAGGCCCTTCTCGTCGTCTTCGCCATCGGCGGGGTTGTGCAGATGATCGGGAGCGGACATGACTTCGCCCGCGCCGAGTTCGTGGGTTATCTGCTGGGCTGCGTGGCTATCCCCCCGATGGCCTTCATCTGGGCGTGGGGTGAGAAGTCGCGGGCGGGAGCGTTTGTTGTCGCCCTCGCCTTTCTCATCACTCCGGTCATGATTCTGCGCGTGCAGCAGGTCTGGGCGGGTCCCCTTGGCTGACCTCGGCGGCAGCTCCGCGCCTGCATCGACAGGACAGGGCTTCGGCCGCGTGCTCGTGGCGATCTACGGCCTGTTCGCTCTGGCCGCGACGTCACGCTCGGCTGTCCAGCTGACCACCCGGTTCGACGAGGCGCCGCTTGCCTACCTGCTGTCCGCGTTTGCAGCGGTCGTCTACATCGTCGCTACGATCTCACTGGGCCGCGGAGACGTTACGTCACGGCGAGTAGCGACCGTGGCCATCAGCGTCGAGCTCCTGGGCGTGCTGGTCGTGGGTACAGCAAGCGAGCTGTTCCCCGATGCTTTCCCAGCCGCAACGGTATGGACCGGCTTCGGAAGCGGCTACGGGTTCGTGCCGTTGGCGCTGCCATTCGTCGGGTTGTGGTGGCTGCGGCATACCCGCCCCAGACAGGTTTGAGACCATCCGGCGGTCGGCTGCACAAGGGCGCGACGCAAGAATCGGCACGTTGTCAAAAGGCTTGTCATAAAAGGCAATTCATGACAAACGATCTCTTAGATTCTATAACTACTGCGAATCAGCTCGCCTTTGTGGCGGCTCTGGCGCGGACCGAGCGCCAGCTGAGTAGTGACTTGGAGGCAGCCCTTCGTCGTCAACAGCCCATCAGTGCGACCCCATCGCATGCGAGCTGAGGTCTTGCCGTTTGGCTCAGAGTCGGTGATGCGGGAATTCCGCGGAGCGG
>DATCQG010000281.1:0-4237 GCA_036569625.1 Dermatophilaceae bacterium
GGACATGTCGCCCTCGTACATCGCGCCGATCTGCGGCACCGTGACGTGCGACTCGTCGATGACGAGCAGGAAGTCCTCGGGGAAGTAGTCGAGCAGGCAGTTGGGGGCCGACCCGCGCGAGCGACCGTCGATGTGCAGCGAGTAGTTCTCGATGCCGGAGCACGACCCGACCTGACGCATCATCTCGATGTCATAGGTGGTGCGCATCCGCAGCCGCTGTGCCTCGAGCAGCTTGCCCTGCTTCTCGAACGCGGCCAGCTGCGTCTCGAGCTCGGCCTCGATGCCGCGGATCGCCCGCTCCATGCGCTCGGGACCGGCCACGTAGTGCGTCGCGGGGAAGACGTACATCTCCTCCTCCTCGTGCACGATCTCGCCGGTGAGCGGGTGCAGGGTGTAGATGCGCTCGATCTCGTCGCCGAAGAACTCGATCCGGATCGCGAGCTGCTCGTAGACCGGGATGATCTCGACGGTGTCGCCGCGCACCCGGAAGGTGCCACGGGTGAACGCCAGGTCGTTGCGGGTGTACTGCATCTGGACGAACCGTCGCAGCAGGTCGTCGCGCTCGATCTGTGCGCCCACCTTGAGCCGGGCCATCCGGTCGACGTACTCCTGTGGTGTGCCCAGGCCATAGATACAGGACACCGAGGCCACCACAACGACGTCGCGCCGGGTAAGCAACGAGTTGGTGGCGCTGTGCCGAAGCCGCTCCACCTCGTCGTTGATCGAGGAGTCCTTCTCTATGTAGGTGTCGGTCTGGGCGATGTACGCCTCAGGCTGGTAGTAGTCGTAGTAGCTGACGAAGTACTCGACCGCGTTGTCGGGCAGCAGCTCGCGGAACTCGTTGGCCAGCTGCGCAGCGAGAGTCTTGTTGGGTGCCATGACCAGGGTCGGGCGTTGGACCTGCTCGATCAGCCACGCCGCCGTCGCCGACTTGCCTGTGCCGGTCGCACCCAGCAGCACGATGTCCTGCTCGCCGGCCTGGATCCGCTTGGTCAGGTCGGCGATCGCCGATGGCTGGTCGCCGCTGGGCTCGAAGTCGGCGACCACACGGAAGGGGGCAACCGTCCGCTGAAGATCAGTTGTGGGCCGCATATCTCAACCGTAAAGGTCACCACCGACAGGAGTCACCTGGCCTCCCACCCCGTATGCCGTGCCCAGGCCCGCGCACGCTCCAGAGCACTCGCGATCCAGGGCTCCTTGGCAATGCTGTATTCCGGGAGCGTGGCCTCACTGTGGGCGAGGACTCTCTTGAGGTCGGCGTAGTCACCGCGCTCGGCGGGGTGGGCGACCAGCCAGTCCCTGAACAACAGTGCGGACTCCCAGCCTGACGAACCGTGCTCGCGGACGTGCAGATGAACGACCCGACCGGGGTCGGCGCTGCCATGGAAGCGCTTGGCCCAGGATGCCGGGTCGGGCGACCAGGAATGCACGACGTCCTGATCGTTGCCCTCTATTCGCGGAAAGCCCCTGTCCGCCAACGCTTTCACGAACTCCGGCGCATCGCCGTCGGAGAGTCTGCGCACGGCGACCTGCAGGTCGATCACATCCTTGGCAGCCAGACCGGGCACGCTCGTCGAGCCGACGTGCTGGATACCGATGGTCCTGTCGCCCAGCACGAAAGTGATGCGCTGGATCAGGCGAGCCGCAGCGAAAGGCCACGACTCGTCATACGGCACCACCGTTGGCGTGTCCGGTCGGCTGCGAGAGCCGGCCATCAGGTTGTCGTTGAAGCCCACGATCCTGTCCGACCACAGCGTGTCGACCCGGGCCAGCAGCGAGTCAACAGCCCCGTTGTTGTCCAGCCAGACATCCGCGGCCTCCCAGCGCTCTCGATCGTTGGCTTGCGCGGCCACGCGGGCACGGGCATCTGCCTCGGTGAAGCCGCGCTCACCGGTGAGGCGCCCCACCCGGATGTCTTCGTCAGCCCCGACGACCACTGTGAGGTGATAGCGCGCAGCCATGTGCTTCTCGACCAGCAGGGGCACGTCGTGAACCACGATCGTGCCCGGCGCCGCCGACTCCACGAGCGAGCGGGTGCGCGCACCGATGAGGGGGTGGGTGATGGACTCGAGATCCCTACGCGCCTGCGTATCGGCAAAGACGACCTCACCCAGCGCGCCGCGATCGAGGGACCCGTCGGCAGCCATCACCCCATCGCCGAACCGCGCGCGAATCGCAGCCAGTCCGGTCGAGCCGACATCAACCACCTCGCGCGCCAGCTGGTCGGCGTCGATGACGAGGGCTCCAAGCTCCCGGAACCTCTGCGCCACGGTCGATTTGCCAGCACCCATCCCGCCAGTGAGTCCCACGCGCAGCATGTCGGCAGCCTATTGCCTGACCCGGCCCGGGCTCGCCCGACTGAGGCGCAGGCATCCATCTCCCTTTGTCATCACTTCGTGACATTTGAATACGTATTGCGCAACGAACCGCCCTTACGATGACCATTGTTCCGCGGCTGGTACCTTTCTCCGAGAACGGGCCTGAGCCCCAAGAGGTCGCGGGTCAGCTTCACCGCTCCCGCACACCGGGAGCTAACCATCCGAAGGAGTAACTGATGTCCCGCAGATCCAGCCGACTTGCCGGCGTCGCCACCCTGAGCACCATCGGGTTGGCGCTCACCGCGTGCAGCGGCACCGTCGCGCCAACACCTGGCGCATCAAGTTCGACATCCGCACAAGCTGCCGTCACCGGGGGCACGCTGAACATGCTCGGTACGGGCGATGTCGACTACATGGACCCCAACGTCAGCTACTACTCCATCGGCTATCTCGCATTGCGCATCTGGAGCCGTCAGCTGTTCACCAACCCTGCAGTCGCGGGCAAGACCACGACCGCGGTCCCGGACCTGGCGACCGAGCTGCCCACGACGGCCAACGGTGGCATCAGCGCCGACGGCAAGACCTACACGATCAAGCTCGTCCAGGGCGCCAAGTGGAACACGACCCCTGCCCGCCAGGTGAGCGCGGCCGACGTGGTTCGTGGTGTCATGCGCACCTGCAACCCGGTCCAGCCTTTCGGTGGCACCCCTGACTACAAAGATCTCATCGTCGGCTATGCGGCGTTCTGCGACGCCTTCGCCAAGGCCGGTAACACCCCAGCGGCCATGGGCGCTTACATGGACAAGACGCCCCTGGCCGGGGTCGTCGCCAAGGACGCCTCGACCGTCGTCTTCTCGCTGACTCACCCTGCGGCCTACTTCGTGGACATGCTGACCCTGCCCGCGTTCTCACCCGCGCCGGTGGAGTTCAACAAGTACGTTCCCGGAAGTGCTGATCTTGCGCAACACACCCTCTCCGATGGTCCGTACAAGGTCGACGCCTACGTCGCGACCAAGTCGATCACGTTCAGCCGCAACCCCGCGTGGGATGCAGCGAGCGACCCGGTTCGCAAGGCCTACGTCGACAAGATTGTGATCAACGAGACGTCCACCCAGGACTCGGCTCAGCAGCAGCTGCAGACCGCCACACCAGGTGCAGACATGGAGTTCGACGCCTTCCCGCCGCCGAGCCAGGTCCCGGCGCTCATCGCCAAGGGTGACCCGCTGCTCAACATCGGTGAGACTGCATCCACCAACCCCTACGTGCTGTACAACAACCAGTCGCCCAACAACAACAAGGCGCTGGCCAACGTGAAGGTGCGCCAGGCTCTGTCCTACGCGATCAACCGGAGCAACATCATCCAGGTGCTCGGTGGGCCCAAGCTCAACAAGGCGCTGACCAACATCCTGCCGGGTGACATCGTGGGTGGCGAGCAGGGCTTCGACCTCTACCCGTATGACATCGCCAAGGCCAAGGCGCTGCTCACCGAGGCAGGGTTCCCCAACGGGATGACCTTGAAGTTCCTCTACCGCAACTCCTCCCAGGGCAGCACCAAGGGCTTCCAGACCATCCAGCAGGACCTGTCCAAGGTTGGCATCAAGGTCGTGGGCGTCCCCTCACCCAGCGCCGACTTCTACACGAAGTACCTGCAGGTTCCCACCGTTGCCCGACGCGGCGTCTGGGACCTCTCGCTCGCTGGCTGGGGCACGGACTGGTTCGGCAACGGGGCGCTGTCCTTCTTCAACCCGCTCTTCTCCGGCAAGGCATCCTTCCCGCCAGTAGGCAGCAACTACGGGCTCTATGACAGCCCTGCCGCCAACGCGGCGATCACCGCAGCGGTCAACGCGCCCACCGGGGACGCGGCGAAGAGCCTCTGGGCTGCTGCTGACAAGCAGGTCATGCAGGATGCGGCGATCTTC
>DATCQG010000282.1:0-1680 GCA_036569625.1 Dermatophilaceae bacterium
GATGGGGAGCTCGAGGCGCTGCGGATGCTCACCGACCGCCGCGAAGCGCTGACCCGGCGCCGGGTCCAGACCGTCAACCGGCTCCAAGCCTTGCTCGCCGAGCTGCTGCCCGGTCAGGCGAAGAAGGACATCACCCCACTGCAGGCCAAGGGGATGCTCGCCAGCGTCCGTCCCCGCGACGTCGCAGGCAAGACCCGGCGCAGCATCGCCGCCGAGGAGCTGGCTGAGTTGGTCGCGGTCGACGCGAAGATCAAGAAGGCCACCGCCGAACTCAAATCAATCGTCCTCGCCCGCGGCTCACACTTGATGGACCTCCACGGCGTCGGACCGGTCGTGGCCGCCCGAGTCCTGGCCGACGTCGGTGACATATCCAGGTTCGCTGACCGCAACCGCTTCGCGTCATGGACCGGCACGGCACCACTGGACGCGTCCTCCGGTGAGCAGAACCGGCACCGGCTCTCCCGAGCGGGGAACCGACGGATGAACCACATGATCCATATCGCCGCGGTTACCCAGCTCCGTCTCGATACCGAGGGTCGGGCCTACTACCGACGCAAGCGCGCTGAGGGCAAGAAGCCGATGGAGGCGATGCGGTGTCTCAAGCGCAGGATCTCCGACAGCATCTATCGCCAGCTGATCGCCGACCAACAGCGTCCTGGTGCTGCGAAGCGTGGAGCGGGTCCGGGAGGGCACTGCGGGGCGTCTCAAGAATCCAGCGCGGTCGACCTACCCCCGCACATCGACACTTCGGATCAGCCACTTCCCGGACCCGCAACAACGACGCTACGCCCGGCATCGGCGCCTCGGAAGACCAACCGCAGAAGCAACCTCCAAACGACCGGTTGACAACAGAAGGGAGCCGGAATGACGCTCGCTGTACCGGGTGCCACGGGATTCGTCGCACTCGCGCAACGCGCTGTCATCGGCATAGGTCGTGTTTGTCGACCGTTTGGCGTCCCGATTACCGAACCTCGCGCGGGTCAACATGACGAGTTGCTCAAGCCCCGTAACGATCTGCGTATGGGGATCAGCCACCGAGCGGTGACCAGACATCGATGCGCTCGATCGAGGGTGGTAGCAGCGCGGCCGTGTCCTGTGGTCGATGACCGCTACCAGGGCCCGGTCAGCTCGGGTGCGGGTGCCCGGCCGAGGAGCCAGGCGAGGATCTCGGCGTGATCGGCTCGGTCGGGGAACGATCGGAGGCGCTTCGACAACTCACCCTCGACGAGGATCCGGGGGCCAATCGGAAGGTCGATGGCCGATGTCGAGATCCACGCGGTGGACCTCGACGTTGCGCAGGTGGTGGGCCACGATCTCGGCCATCGTTCGCGCGCCGGCGGCCATGATCCCTTGCCGGTCCCAGAGGATGTCGTCGAATGCATCCCACGTTGCTTCGAGGAGACTGAAGCACTGCGCCAGGTCGGAGCGGAGTTCGGCTGCGGAGCGGCTCGCGGCGAGATCCGCGGCCAGGTCCGGGTCGTACCCGACGGGGTGGAGCTGTCGGATCTCGCCGGCGGCCGGACCCCCGAAGATCAGGACATGGGCCTTGGACTTGTTCGCGATGTGCGTGACGACATGCCCCCGCGAATAGCGGGGCAGCAAGCTCGGCGCACGAAAGTCCGTCATCGGTCAGCGGCGCGAGGCCAACGAGCAGCAGTCGATGGCTCGTACGGCAGGCCT
>DATCQG010000283.1:0-2276 GCA_036569625.1 Dermatophilaceae bacterium
TGGCCCGAACCGGTCAAGCTGATGCAGCGCAACTGGATCGGGCGTTCGTCCGGGGCCAGGGTGTCCTTCCAGGCGCCCGTCGCGGACGGCACGGCCACCACTGAGGACTCGGCCACCACTGAGGACTCGGCGACTCCTGTGATCGACGTCTTCACGACCCGCCCGGACACGCTTTTCGGCGCGACCTTCATGGTGCTGGCGCCTGAGCATCCTCTGTTGGATTCGATTGTGCCCGCTGGTGATTGGCCCGAAGGCACGCGTGATGCGTGGGTTCCGGGCGGACGCCACGACGTGACGCCCAGGGAGGCAGTCAAGGCATACAGTCTGGCGGCCTCACGCCGGAGCGACATCGAGCGGCAGTCCGAGGGCAAGGACAAGACCGGTGTGTTCACTGGCGCCTTCGCGACCAATCCCATTGACGGACGGTCGATCCCGGTCTTCGTGGCGGACTACGTGCTGATGGGCTACGGCACCGGCGCCATCATGGCGGTGCCGGGTCAGGACGTGCGCGACTTCGAGTTCGCGACCAAGTTCGACCTGCCGATCATCCGAACCGTTCAGCCCTCATCCGGTCACCCGGACAACGAGGCCTACATCGGTGACGGTCCGGCGATCAACTCCGCCAACGGCGAGATCTCGCTGAACGGTCTGGGCGTCGCCGAGGCCAAGGCCAAGACCATCGAATGGTTGCAGGACAAGGGTGTTGGCGAGGGGACCATCACCTACAAGCTGCGTGACTGGCTGTTCTCCCGTCAGCGCTACTGGGGCGAGCCTTTCCCCATCGTCTACGACGAGGCCGACAACGCGATCGCCGTGCCTGAGTCAATGCTGCCCGTGCTCCTGCCCGAGGTCGCGGACTACTCGCCGGCGACATTCGACCCCGACGACGCAATGTCCACGCCGGCGCCGCCTCTGGCCCGCGCGCAGGAGTGGGTCAACGTCGAGCTGGACCTGGGTGAGGGTCTGAAGCCCTATCGCCGCGAGACCAACACGATGCCCAACTGGGCCGGATCCTGCTGGTACGAGCTGCGCTACCTGGACCCGGCCAACAATGACACGCTTGTCGACCCCGACGTGGAGAAGTACTGGATGGGCCAACAGACCAAAACCGTTGTGGGGGCGCCGGTGGGTGCGCGCGACCCTGGTGGCGCCGATCTCTATGTAGGTGGCGTCGAGCACGCGGTGCTTCATCTGCTCTACTCCCGGTTCTGGCACAAGGTGCTGTTCGACCTCGGTCACGTCAGCAGCGAGGAGCCGTTCCGGAAGCTGTTCAACCAGGGCTACATCCAGGCCTATTTCTTCCGCGACGGCCGCGGCCAGGCGGTGCCCGCCGCAGAGGTGGTCGAGCACAAGGGGCCCGCGGGCGATGCCTCGTACACGTGGAAGGGACAGCCGGTCAGCCGTGAGTACGGGAAGATGGGCAAGTCCCTGAAGAACGTGGTCACGCCGGACGAGATGTTCGAGGCGTACGGCGCGGACACGTTCCGGGTCTACGAGATGTCGATGGGTCCGCTGGATCTCTCGCGTCCGTGGGAGACACGAGCGGTCGTCGGTGCTCAACGTTTCTTGCAACGCCTGTGGCGCAACGTGATCGACGAAGTCAGCGGCGAGGTTACAGTCACCGAGGATGCCCCTGACGAGGCCACGAAGCGGTTGTTGCACAGGACCATCGATGCGCTCCGAACCGACTTGGACGGTCTGCGTTTCAACACGGCCATCGCGCGACTGATCGAGCTCAACAACGCCCTGACCAAGTTGCCGGCCGTGCCGCGCGAGGTGGCCGAGGCGCTGGTTGTCATGACCGCTCCAGTGGCGCCTCACATCGCCGAGGAGCTGTGGTCCAAGCTGGGGCACCCGGAGACCCTGACTTTCGTGGACTTCCCGAAGGCCGACCCCGCCCTCCTCGTGGATGCCACCGTGACCTGTGTCGTTCAGGTCCAGGGCAAGGTCCGCGACCGCCTCGAAGTGGCGGCTGACATCGGGGATGAAGACCTGCAGGCTCAGGCGTTGGCCCGCGACAAGATCATCTCGTCGCTCGCGGGCAAGGTCGTCCGCAAGGTCATCGTGCGTGCCCCGAACCTGGTCAACATCGTCACCACCTGACAAACCTAGGGAGCGTGCGGGTCCGGACCCGCCAAACCTAGGGACCGTGCGGGTCCGGATCGAGCGACGCAAGGCAATGCGCACCGACACGATCCCCAGGTTTGCGGTGGCTGGATAAGCACAAACCCTAGGTTTGCCTGTGGTAAGCCGACACGAACCCTAGGTTTGCGGTG
>DATCQG010000284.1:0-2024 GCA_036569625.1 Dermatophilaceae bacterium
CCCGACCTGTTCGTCTCCTCCGGATCCATCCAATGGGGTAACGATCCCAAGGCGAAGCCCTACACCTTCGGCTGGCAGCCCGACTACGAGATCGAGGGCAAGATCATCGGCCAGTGGGTGGCCAAGAACATGCCGGACGCCAAGGTCGGCCTGTTCCTGCAGGACGACGACCTCGGTGTCGATAGTGAGAAGGGCGTGCGCCGCTACATCGACAAACAGATCGTCAAGGTGGCGAAGTACACCGCAGGCAACACCGACGTCGCCCCGCAGATCGCCGCACTGAAGGCCTCAGGCGCCGACCTCGTGCTCGGCTTCAACGTGCCGTCGTACACCGCGCTGAGCCAGCTGGTGGCACTGAAGCTGAGCTACAAGCCGAAGTGGTTCTACGCCAACATCGGCGCCGACCCCGAGCTCATCGGCAACCTGCTGTCCAAGTTCTCCGAGGGTGCGGTCGGCAAGGCGAACCCGCTGGACGGGGTGCTCACCACCGAGTACATCCCGGGTGTCGACGCCACCGACAACGCGTGGGTCCAGCTGTGGCAGAAGGTCTGGGACAAGCACGGCAAGAACGGCCATCTGACCAACTACCGCATCTACGGCATGTCCGAGGCCTACGCGTTCGTGCAGGCGCTGCAGGCCGCGGGTAAGAACCCGACTCGTAAGGGCATCGTCGACGCCGTGGAGAAGATGGGCAACGCCGCTGGCCCGCCGCTGGCTCCGTTCCGCTACTCGGCCGACAGCCACCTCGGCATCTCCGGCATGCGGGTCGTCGAGCTCAAGGGCCTTGTGGCTAAACCGCTGACACCGGTGCTGGTCACCGACATCGGTGATGCGCCGATCAAGGAGGACGACTCGGCCGCGAAGGACAGCCCGCCGGCCAGCGGCATCCCCGAGGTGAAGCCCGCCGGCTGACGGTTGGAACCATCCTTTGCCGGGCGGGCCGCCCACCACGGCGGCCCGCCCGGCCCCAGACGCACCTCGTCCCAGGTGGGAGAACCATGACGACCCTTTCCCTCGCAACGATCCTTGCCGAGCCCGCTCGCAGGACCCCCGACAAGCTCGCCCTCGTGCAAGGCGACCTCCGGCTGAGCTACGCGCAGCTCTGGGAGGACGCACGGCGATACGGTGCCGCGCTGGCCGGTCACGGGATCGGACCCGGCGACCGGGTCGCCCTCCTCGCACCGAACGTGGCCGACTTCGTCCGCGCCTACTACGGGATCCTCGCGTGCGGCGGCGTCGTCGTTCCTGTGCCGACTCTTCTCATTGCCGAGGAAGCGGCGTACATCGTCGGCCACTCGGGCGCGCAGGCCGTGCTGTATGAAGCCGGCTTCGCCGACGTGGGCACCGGGGCCGCTGAGTCTGTGGGCGTGCCCGCGTGGAGCGTCGAGGACTTCGCCAACGATGTCGAGCCGCTGCGGACGTACGCCGCCCGGCAGGCCGAGGACACGGCGGTCATCTTGTACACCAGTGGTACGACGGGCCGCACCAAGGGCGCACTCCTCACCCACCTGAACCTGGTGATGAACGCGACGGCGAATGCGTTCGACGCCAACCCGTTCATGCGTGACGACGTCGTGATGGGCTGCCTGCCGTTGTTCCACACCTTCGGACAGACCGTCTCAATGAACTCCACGTTCCGGGTCGGCGCGACGCTGTTGCTGCAGCGACGTTTCGACGCCGCGAAGGCCATCGAGGTCATGCGCGACGAGGGTGCGACGCTGTTCTTCGGTGTGCCGACGATGTTCGTCCAGCTGCTCGAGGCCTCGTCCCAAGCCACAGCGCTGCCGAAGCTCCGCGAATGCATCTCGGGTGGCGCATCCCTGCCCGTGGCGGTCCTGGAGCGGTTCGAGAAGGCGTTCGGCACCACGATCTTCGAGGGTTATGGCCTGTCGGAGACCTCCCCGACGGCCACGGTGAACCAGCACTGGTTCGGGGCCAAGGCCGGCACCGTGGGCCACGCGATCTGGGGCGTGGAGGTCGAGATCGCCGACGAGACCATCGACGGCCGGATCGAGCTGCTCCCC
>DATCQG010000285.1:0-2206 GCA_036569625.1 Dermatophilaceae bacterium
AGCTCGCGGATTGCCTCCAGGTCCACCCCGGCCGCCGCGCCCGCGGCATACAGCGTGTTCCCGGCCTCGAGCACCTTCTGGGCGGCAAGGGCATTGTCGAGCACGGACTTCATGGCCTTGTTGACGCGCGCGTCCTTCTCCATCCGCGGAACGGCCTTCTCGAGGGTCTGCAGGTCGGCCAGGATCAGCTCGGTGTTGATCGTCTCGATATCGCCCTCAGGGCTGACCTCGCCGTTCACATGCACGACGTCGTCATCCTTGAACGCCCGGATCACCTGGCAGATCGCGTCTGCCTCACGGATGTTGGCCAGGAACTTGTTGCCCAGTCCCTCACCCTCGGAGGCGCCACGGACGATGCCGGCAATGTCGACGAAGGACACCGTTGCCGGCACCAGACGCTGGCTGTCGAACAGCTTGACCAGCACATCGAGGCGCGGGTCGGGCAGGGCCACCATGCCGATGTTGGGCTCGATCGTCGCGAACGGGTAGTTCGCCGCGAGCACGTTGTTCTTGGTCAGGGCGTTGAAAAGCGTGCTCTTGCCGACGTTGGGCAGGCCGACGATGCCGATAGTGAGTGCCACAAGGACAGGAGTTTAGTGGCCATCGAGGATGTATGCCGCCACGCACCTCACGCGCGCGCTCTCGCGCCTCACCTCTGGTCGGCAAGGCGAAGCTCACGAACGTCGTCGTCATCCAAGGGCACCCCAGTTGTAGGCAACAACAGGTGGCCATCGCGCTCGACAAGATAATCGGTGCTGACCAGCTCGATGCGCAGCCCCGCGCCCTCGGCGAACACATCAACCTCACCAGGGACCAGGCCAAGTCGATCACGCAGCGACTTCGGGATCACCAGTCGACCCGACTTGTCGAGCGTTGCTTTCATTCCCTCACGCTACCAACGAGGTCCTTGGGCCGCACCTAAGTGGTCAGGGTTGTAAGTCCGTCGGGGGTTGGTCAGCCCGGGTGGTCGCCGAGGTAGAGGCCTGCGGCGCAGTCGAGGGCGTCTTCGGGGAGGCCGACGAAGGCGCCGGTGGGCAGGACGGCGTCTTCGTACCCGTCTTTGCTGGCCAGGTACATCGCGAAGCCCCAACGGGCGGCTGGACCCGCCGTAGCGCAGCCGCATCAACGGCAGGGTGTCACCGTCGGGGAGCTGGCCGTCGACGTAGGCGAAGGTGCCGCGGAACCGCACTGACACGGCGGCGAGCTGCGGCCAGTGGGCTCGCGCGTGGGCGGACAGGCGCTGTTGTAGGGACGTCTTGGTCGATGCCGGTGGGGCTGCCATGAGGGTCATCGTCGCTGATCGGCGTGTCACCAGCCAAGAGGGGTGTGTGGCCAGTGAGGCTGAAGGGGCTGATGAGACTCTCCGACGCGAAGGATCACTGCCATGTCGATGACCAGCCCGGACCGGATCGACTTGAACCTTTCCCACCAGCAGCGGTTGCGGTATCTGATCCGGGCCGGCACTACGGCACAGCAGCTGGTGGCCCGGGCGAGGATCGTGTTGCTGGCCGCCGCGGGGTGGACCAACACGCTGATCGCCCAGCACCTCGGGGTGTGCGTGGACACCGTTCGCAAGTGGCGTCACCGCTGGTGGGTGCAGCCGGGTACGGCGTCGCCCGGTGATGCGAAAAGGTCGGGTCGGCCACCGTCTCTTACCCCAGTTCAGATTGCTGGGGTCAAGGCGCTGGCCTGTCAGCCACCCGAGGCAAGCGGTGTCCCGCTGTCGCGGTGGAGCTGCCCGGACCTGGCCGCGCAGGTCGTCGCCGAGGGGATCGCCGCGTCGGTGTCGACCTCCACGGTGCGACGGTGGCTGGCCGAGGACGCGATCAAACCCTGGCAGTACCAGTCCTGGATCTTCATCAGCGATCCGAACTTCGCCGCCAAGGCGGCAAGAGTTCTTGACCTGTATGCCCGGGTCTGGGACGGGAAACCGTTGTCAGCAAACGACTATGTGATCTCCGCTGATGAGAAGACCTCCATTCAAGCCCGGTGCCGGTGCCACCCTTCGATGCCGGCAGGCACATCTCGGATGATGCGGGTCAGCCACGACTACCACCGCGGCGGTGCGCTGGCCTACCTGGCCGCCTACGACGTCCACCGCGCCAAGATCTACGGCCGGTGCGAGGCCACGACCGGGATCGAACCGTTCACGGCGCTAGTTGAACAGCTCATGACCCTGGAGCCGTACGCATCCGCCGATCGCGTG
>DATCQG010000286.1:0-2497 GCA_036569625.1 Dermatophilaceae bacterium
ATCTGACATATCAGCGTTGTCGGGGCGGGCCGGCATCCTGGCTGCCAGACTCCAACATGGCGAGGTCCACTGTCCTGGGGCGTCTCGCTTGTGCGGAGGGGAGTTACTGATGGCCACGGCCAAGTGGAGGAATCACCCGTACCTGGAGTTGGAGGGCGAGGCGCTTGACAATCACATGATGGCCATGCACGGCTGGAGCATGCAGATGGTGGCCGTGAAGGGCACCCAGACCCTGGCGCAGAAGCACAACTACATCGGCGCCATGCACCTCAAAGAACACCACCGTTCGTCCCACACCTTGCCTCTTGACAAGGAGTGAGCACCCGCCTCTCGGCGAGGTTGCTTATTCATGGACCGTCAACACAATGTTCGTCCCTCAGAGGCATGGACATCTCCTATCATGTTCGAGCGGTGAACGTCGGGACAGCTCCCGGGGGCGTAAGCCGGCGAGGTCTCGTGACAGCGTCATGGCCAAGCAGTAGTCAGAGATCTCGACCTTCGGCGCTCGGCGGTCTGAGATGACACGTGATTTCAACCATGATGGCCTGGGGCTGAGGCGTCGCCGGTCGTGTGGCCTGACATGCGCGGCGCCTGCTCGGGCTCGAGCCCCTCCCTAACATCCACTGAACGGTGTCCACGATCGACGCGCATTGCGTTGAAAGCAGCGGCCGTGGCCGCCACCCACGCCGCGCCCAGGACATAGCCGCCGACGACGTCGGACAGGTAATGGACGCCGAGAGCGATCCGGGAGAAGCCGATCGCCAGGACCATGAGCACCGCGAACGTGACGGCGGCTCTGCGCCAGACTCCATGCAGGATGGGCAGGAAGACGAGCAGCAGCACCGCGTACCCGACCATTGCCGCCTGGGCGTGACCGCTGGGAAAGCTGAGCCCGGACTCATGGGCGACGGGGTGGGTCAGGATCGGACGTAGCCGATGGACTGCTGTCTTGACAACGGTGTTCAGCAGCGATGATCCAGCTGCCGTGACCACCACGAAAAGGGCCAGTCGGGGCAGTCGACGCCAGAGCAACCAGAGGACGACAACGGCCAGCACGATCTGCCATGCCAGCGCCGACCCGGAGTCGCTGATCAGCTGCATGGCGCCGACGAACCCCGTGTGCGTCACCGCGAAGTTGTGCAAGCGGTCGCGCGCGCCGTCGTCAGCCCGCAGCAGTGGCGCCCACTTGTCCTCCACCAGCAGCAGAGTCAGCGCACCGGGGATGGCAACCAGTGCCAGTGCCACGGCGGCCAGCACGGCTCGGGCACCGAATCGGGTTGTTGACTTGGCCGCTGGTGGGGAAGACTCCTCGGGCGCGTCCGGCGCGCTGGGCATGACGGTCATCCTGCCTCGTATGCCAGGGTGGATCCGCCCTCGAATGACTGCTGCAGCGGCGGTGTCGAGGTGCCGGAGTTCCGGGTGTCAGCGGGGCGGCTCATGTTGCGCCTCACGCCGTAAGTCACGGTGAGCGTCGGTCGCTGCCTTCAGCTCGTTGTCCGGTGCCTCCTCCAGGGTGATCAGCGAGTTGTCAGCTCCCGGCGACGCGCGAAGGATCTCATCGAGTTTGCGCTGGGTGGCCTCCTGGGCCCGGGCCTGCGTGTGTTGGATGACGAAGACCATGGCCAGCGTCGTTGCAGCGGCAAGCGTTTGGAAGACGGTCTCCAGCCGGGCGGGGAATCCAAACACGGCGCTGTAGAGAACCCACAACAGGTCGGCTGTGACCACGCCGAGGGCCAGCGTGGGGTTGGCTGCCCACCGGACCAGAGCGTGTAGGACGCGACTGCCGAGGTGGCGCTGCTCGGTATTCTCCCCGGATCCTTCCTGCATAGGTTGCCTCCGTCCCTCCGATCTGTTTGCGTCGTGCGGTTGGGACAGGTTCTACGCCGGTGTCGACCTAGTGGGTAGCCCCGGTTGTGTCGCGGTGCCGGTGGACCAGGCAGTGCGCGGCCAGGCCGGCGCAGATCAGGCCGTTGATGGCCCCGACCACGACGTCGCTGAGATGGTGCATGCCCCGGTACAGGCGCGCGTAGGCGACGAGGAACGGGATGACCGAGCACACGGCAATCACGGTCCGGCGCAACCAGGTCCGCTGGATGGTTGTGGCCATGATGGCCAACGAGGTGTAGAGGGCGACGCTCGCGCCGACGTGGCCGCTGGGGTAGCTGGATGTCGGTGGGGCCGGGTCCAGGTGTGGGACGTCCGGGCGTGGGCGACCGATGACGGCCGCCGCAGCGACGAAGATGCTCGCCTGCAGGGTGATCGCGATGGCGGGGATGGCGGCGAACCACCATCGTCTCGTGCGCCACCACACCACCACCACCGCGAGGGCGCAGACGCCGATGATGATCTCGGTGTTACCGACCTCCGACCAGAGCGCTGTGATCGAGTCCCACGTCCGGTCACGGATGTCCTGGAGCGACCGGTTCAGGTTGCTCTCGGAGCGGTTCCACCCTTTGAGCGGCCCGGTCAACAGCTCTCCGAACCCGGCAATGGCCAA
>DATCQG010000287.1:0-1843 GCA_036569625.1 Dermatophilaceae bacterium
TGCCACCCGACATCGCGAAAACCGGCCTGCTCCCAGGCGCGGACGTGCCAGTCGAGCGGGTACCGCCGGTAGTGGGTCGGGATGCTCTGGCTCAGGAACCGGCCAACCCGCCACCATGGGCTCCCTCCGGCCATCCAGCCGACCAGGGGCAGCACCGCGAACACGTAGACGCGCCACGCGGCGCGCCAGCCGGCCGCCGGTGGCACGAAGAACTCCAGGCTCGCCATCGTCCCGCCCGGGCGCAGGCAGCGCGTCATCTCCAAGATCGCTGCCGCAGGCTCGTCGACATAGCGCAGCAGATACGAAAAGCAGATGGCGTCGAAGCACTCGTCGCCAAACGGCAGCTGCTCAGCCCGCCCCGCCACCAGCACCACGTCCTTGGGCCGGTCGGCTGCCTGCACGTTGCGCAGACCTCGCCGCAGCATCGACTCGTTGAGATCGACGCCAACCACGGTGGCTTGGGTACGACGAGCCACCGCGAGCGCCACCCCCGCCGGCCCGGTCGCAACATCCAGCACACGGCGCGGTTGCCCGGCCGCGATCCTTTCGACAACCGAGCGGCGCCACCGGCGGTCCTGCCCCAACGACAACAGCCATGCGAGCCGGTCGTACCGCGGAGGCAGCCCGGTGAACACCTCGCGCGCCACCCGGTTGCCAAGCGAGTCGGTGGTTCGCGGCGTCGCCATGAAACTCATCCAATCCCCCGGCACCCGAATATGGAAGTCAACGATGCCCATAGCACGTTTGTCATCCGGCCCCGGTTCACCGGCGCAACCGGTCGGCCCACGAACTGAGCGCCGCGGAGGCACTCCAGGATGGTCCCCGAATCTGTTCGATGATCGCGGAGCCGAAGCTGGGACCCCTGGGCGCACGTGAGATTACGACTGCCATTCACCTGTGGCAAGAAGGAGTGGATGAAGTCCCCTCGTTCCTACGTCAAGCGGCCACAGGTTGTCCGGCCCCAGGGGCGTTGGTGGTCGTGAGGATTACCGCAAGCCGATCCCTGTGGAGAACCAGATACTGCTGGATCCGCCCCCAACAACTTTTGCTCCTTCGGGATGCGGAGGAATGTCTAAGGCTTGCTGCCGAGCACGGTAGGCGCCGCTAATGTGGGTAAGTGAAGGAGGCGCGGGTTCTTGATGAAGCGATGCATCCTGACGGGGGCTCCCGGTTCCGGGAAGACCTCAATCATCCTGGCCTTGCAGAGTCGCGGTTATGACGTTGTCGAAGAAGCGGCCACGGCTGTCATTGCGGCGGAGCAAGCGCAGGGCAATGACGAGCTTGGGCACTACACTCGTTCATCGACAAGATCGTCAGCTTGCAGCGACAGCGGCAGACTAGGTCGGTTCGTCCCGGGTCAGAGTTGCAGATCTTCGACCGTCACCAGTGTGCACATTGGAGCTGAGCTCCTACCTCGGAAACCCCGTCTCGGCGGCGCTCTCCGAAGAGATTGACAGGATCACCCGCGAGCGTGTCTACGACCGCCGAGTGTTCCTCATCCGTGACATCGGATTCATCGAGCCCACAGACGCTCGGAGGATCACCTTCGAAGACTCCGTGGAGTTCGAACGCGTTCACGCGGAGACATACCAAGCACTCGGCTACGAACTCGTGGACGTCCCGAGAGCAGAGGTTGCAGATCGGACGAACATGATCGAGGCATTCGTCGCGTCCTGGAGCTGATGGCGCCGCCTTCCGGATGCCGATCGTCCACTGCGAACAACTCAGCCGCAGTGCGGACGTCAGTCAAGTACTCAGTCCCTCGTGATCGCCTCCGCCCTCATCGCGGACGTTCGTCGCTGGCTGTCGTCCAAGTGAGAGAAGCCCTCACGTCATGGGACGT
>DATCQG010000288.1:0-10291 GCA_036569625.1 Dermatophilaceae bacterium
GTTCACGATGCAAGACGGACTTGCGCAACGCTGCTGGCGGATCTGGAAGTCCACTCGCGGGTGATCATGCGGATCTGGCGTCACGTAGACGTGTCGATGACGTTGGAGATCGATGACGTTGGAGATCTATTCGAACGCCAGGCCCGATGGCGACCAGCGAAGCGCGGCGCAGGCTGGGGGAGCCCCTTCGATGAGATCGGCCAGGGCCAGCTGGATCGCGAGGTCCAGTTCCTCGACGACATTACTGAGCCGGCCGGCGACCTCAAGGATGACTACCTGGCGTGTGACATGTTTTCTGACCCGCACCTGTGGGCCTGTGGCCGGACGGGCGGCGAACCGCGGTGGGAACTCGGTCGAGACCTGGGCGGCGCCCCGAGTCCCCCAGGGCGACCGGCTCATGGCGTCTTGGTGAGCCACTGGCTTCGGGTGCGGGCAGGCCCGCTGGCTGCATGGTCGTCCTGTCGGATTGCCAGGACCTGGTGGACGGTGAGGTTTCCATGCTCGAAGGCGAGCGCGCAGGCTGCGAGGTAGAGCAGCCACGTGCGGGCCCGTGAAACGGTGACGAGTTGCTGCGCCTCCTGCCATGCCTCACGCAGGTTGTTGACCCAACAGTGCAGGGTCGGGCCGTAGTGCTCCCCGAGTGCCTCGACGTCGAGCACCTCGAAGCCGACGTGTTCGAGTGCGTCCAGGGTGGTGCTGAGCGGGACGACCTCGCCGTCGGGGAAGATGTAGCGGTCGATGAAGCCCGGCAGGTCCCTGGATGCGGGCGGCAGTGCACGTACCGAGGCGATGGCGTGGTTGAGGAGGCGTCCCCCGGGGAGCAGCAGGTCCATCAGTGTCTGGCCGTACCCCTGCAGCTGTGCGCTGCCGACGTGCTCGGACATTCCCACGCTGGAGATGGCGTCGTAGGGCCCGTCGGCGACGTCGCGGTAGTCCTGCACCCGGATCTGCACACGGTGGGTCAGGCCGGCCTCGGCGACCTGTTCGCGGGCCCACCGGGCCTGTTCCTGGCTCACCGTGACGCCAACGACGCTCACTCCGTACCGGGTTGCGGCGTGGATGGCCAGCGATCCCCAGCCGCAGCCCACGTCGAGCAGCCGCATCCCGGGTTTCAGACCCAGTTTGGTGCACACCAGCTCGCACTTGTCCCGCTGGGCGTCCTCAAGTCTGTACTGCGGGCCGGGCTCCTGGGTCCAGTAAGCGCAGGAGTACACCATGCTCGAACCCAGGATCAACTGGTAGAAGTCATTGCCGACGTCGTAGTGATGGGACACCGACTCGGCATCGCGACCCCTGCTGTGGAGCCGGCCGCGGCGTCGACGAACCTCCTCCGCAGGGGGCCGAGGTGGCGGTCCCACCAGCCCCAACCTCACCGCGGTGACCCCCGCTGCAAGGCGCTGGCGCCAGCTGAGACCAATCCCCTGGTGGTGGGCGACGCGTTGGATCACGTCCGGTAGATCGAGCACTGTGAAGATGTCGCCCTCGAAGTCCACATCACCAGAGACGTAGGCGCGGACCAGGCCGAGTTCGTTAGGTGACCACAGCAGCCGGCGCATGGCCCGCGGGCGGACGAACACCACCGTGGCTGCGGCGTCGGTGTCGCCGGCCTGGGACCCGTCCCAGCACTTGATCCGGATCGGCAACGGTCCCCCGATCGCCGCCTGCAGGATCGACAGGAGCTCCGTCGCGGCGCTCATCGATCGAGGGCGGAACAGATGGAGGGGTACAACGCGTCAGCGGGCGGCCACGTCTGAGCCGGAATACGTTGCCGACGATCGTGCAACCCGTGGGGTGTGGTCCGGTCAACAGGAGCTCGGCCCCGACGGGCACGCAGCGACCAGGTGGGGGCGAGCACCGCGGTGATGGGCGCGGTGTGGTGGCGCAGGTGCTGCCGAAGCAGCCGGATCAGCATGGGGGTCTCCTGGGGTCGCGTGGGCGGTGGTCGTGGTTGTTTCGCTCAGACCCGAAGGACGTCTCTCGATACGAGTTGGGGTGTGTCTTGGGTGTCTGCCGGTTCCTCGAGGCGGACGTTGGTCATGCCGTCAATTTCGAGAGTCTCCGGGACGATGTCCCGCTCGATGGTGGTTGCCAGCGGCTTCTCCTTGACGAAGCACAACAGGACTACGGCGATGAGGATGAGCGGGACCATGTAGAGGAATACGGGTGTCAAAGCATCGTTGTAGGCACCGATGATGACACCGCGCACTGCCGCGGGGAGTTCCCTGACGATGGCGGGAGTGAACGAGTTGCTGGAACCCGCGGCGGTGTTTCCGCCGCCGGGCATGCGATCGGTCAGCAGCTGTGTCAACCGGGCAACGAAGAGGCTTCCGACAATTGCCGAGCCCAATGAGGCACCGATCTGGCGGAAGTAGTTGTTGGAGGCGGTTGCCGTACCGACCTGTGAGATCGGGAAGGAGTTCTGGACGATCAGAATCAGGATCTGCATGCTCATGCCGAGTCCGACACCCATCACTGCCAGGTAGCTGCACAGCGTCCACACGGGCAGGCTGGGGGTCATTGTGGAGAGCAGGACCAGTGAGACCGAAACCAGGAGTGTTCCGATGATCGGCAGCCATTTGTAGCGTCCGGTCTTGCTCACGAACTGCCCGGAGATGACGGAGCTGACCAGCAGTGCCGCCATCATGGGGATCATCAGGAACCCGGCCTTGGTCGCGCCTGCCCCGGTCACCATCTGTAGATAGGTCGGCAGGTAGGCCAGCGCGCCGAACATCGCAATCCCCGTGATCAGTCCGGCAATGGTGGTGAGGTTGAAGTTGCGGTCCCGGAACAGGTGCGGCGGCATGATCGGTTCGGCGGCTTTGCGCTCAGCCGACACAAAGGCCGCTGCGGCGACAATGGTGCCCACGATCAGAGCGATGATGGTCGCCGAACCCCAGCCGTACGTCGTACCTCCCCATGTTGTTGTCAGGACCAGGCAGGTCGAGGCAACGGCGAGAAGGGCCATGCCGGCGACGTCCAGCTTCGGCTTCGTGCGCGAGTTCTTGGGCAGACGCAAGAAGAGCATTGCAGAGGCGATCGCAAGAGCCCCGAGCGGAACGTTCATCCAGAAGGCCCACCGCCAGCCGATGCCCTCGGTGAACCACCCACCCAGCAGCGGGCCCGCGACCGACGACAGTGCGAATACGCCGCCCATGATGCCCATGTAACGACCTCGCTCACGAGCTGGCACCACATCGGCGATGATTGCCTGCGCGAGAATCATCAGTCCGCCACCGCCCAGGCCCTGGACCGCCCGGCCTCCGATGAGCCAGGCCATGTTTTGCGACAAACCGCCAATGATCGAACCGAGGACAAAGAGAGCGATCGCGCCGATGAACAGGCCTTTGCGCCCGATGAGGTCGCCGAGGTTTCCGTATATGGGCAACATGATGGTGGAGGCCAGGATGTACGCGGTGGTCACCCACAACATGTGGTCCACCCCGTTGAGCTCCCCGACAATCGTGGGCAGTGCGGTGCTGAAGATCATCTGATCCAGTGATGCAAGCAGCATCGTGACCATCAACCCGGCAAATACCAGCAGGATGTTGCGCTTGTCTTCGGCCTTCGCGTCGAGCGAAACGGTCGGTGATTCGATCATTGAAATTCCCTATTGTCTCTCGTACAAGCCGGATTGCTCGTCGCTCAAAATCTTGGTTACTGCGCCGCGATCGGTGCGTCCCGCGCGGGCGCGGTCAGCCCATCGGCCAGGACGTCTAGAGCCGCCGTGAGCAGGACAGCCAGCGACGCTTCTTCGCCGGCTGACCGCCAGTGCGTCATTGCGACCCGCATCGCCCCGGCGACCGCGGCTGCCACAACCCCCGGATACAGGTCAACGTCCGGGTCACAGCCGGTGCGTGCGGCCACGGCCTCGGTCAGGACGCGCTCGAATGCGCTGAATCCGGCGAACATCCGCGGCCACAGCTGCGGGTTGGCCCGGACAAGTTCCATCCGGGCCTGCCACATTGGCTCTTGCGCGACGAACGACTCGGCTAGCTGCCCGAACACCGCTCGCAGTGCGGCGACCGGCGGTTCGCTGGTCGGGCGCGCTGCAAGCTCGGCGGCCAACGCCTCGGCGCCGTCAGGGTCGGGGGCGAACAGCGCGTCGTCTTTGGAGGTGAAGTAGTTGAAGAACGTGCGCACCGAGACGTCCGCCGCCTCGGTAATCGCCTCCACAGTGAGCTGCTCGTAGCCGTGCTCGAGCGCGAGCCGCAGCGCCGCCCAGCGCAGCGCTTCCCGCGTCTCGGCCTTCTTACGGTCCCGACGCCCCACCGGTGCAGGTGAACTCATGGGAACAACTTTACTCTAGAAATTGCGCACTATGCAACTATACTTGACGTGCAAGACTAGACTGGGAGCGATCCGCGAGCTGGTCGCGCTGCCGAACGGCGACGTGACCTGTTGCGTATCTCGGCGAAAGGGCGTGTCTGATGGACGCAATCGTGTCCGCGGTTCCGGTGTGGGGCCTGCTGGCTCTTGGCGTGTTGGCCGTCCTGCAGATCGCGCTCGACGTGATCGCCTTGGTCGATCTGTACCGACGGCCGATCGACCAGGTGGTCTTCGCCAACAAGTGGATCTGGCTCGCAATCATCCTGCTGGTGAGCACTGTTGGCGCGATCATCTACCTGGTGGTAGCCCGCAGACCCGCTGTGCTCACTGAGGCCGCGGCGCCTTCCGCACCGACCTCGGTTAGCGCCGACACCATCGCCGATACGCTCTACGGGCCGCGCGATGACACCGACCGACAATGAGCGCGGCAATCCGGACGACTGGGCTGACCAAGGTCTACGGCGAGAAACACGCCCTCGACTCCGTTGACCTGGCGGTCGAGGAGGGCTCGATCTTTGGGTTCCTCGGCCCCAACGGAGCCGGTAAGACGACCACCCTGCGCATTCTGACCGGGCTCGCGCGTCCCACCAGCGGTTCGGTGCAGATCCTCGGCCACGACGTTGCCTCGGCCGGCAACGCGGTACGCGCGCAGATCGGCTTCCTGCCCGACGTGCCCGGCTTCTACGAATGGATGACGGCCCAGGAGCTCCTTCGCTTCGCCGGAGGACTTTTCGGGATCGGGCGCCGGGTGCTCGACGAGCGTCTCGGGGTCCTGCTCGACCTGGCCGGACTCAGCGATGTGGAAACGAAGATCGGCGGGTACTCCCGTGGCATGAAACAGCGTCTCGGCGTGGCCCAAGCCCTCATCAACGCACCGAGGCTGCTGCTGCTCGACGAACCGACGAGCGCGCTGGACCCGATGGGCCGCAAGGACGTTCTCGACATGCTCACGTCGTTGCGTGGGCGCACCACCGTGTTCTTCTCCACGCACATCCTCGCCGACGTTGAGCGCGTCTGCGACACCGTGGCGATCCTCGACCGCGGCCGCGTGGTCGCCCAGGCGCCCATCGACGAGCTGAAGGCGCGCTACGGGCAGCAGAAGGTCGTGGTCGAGGTCACCGGTGGCGCCGACGAGCTGACCGAACAGATCGGACATCAGAGCTGGGTGACCGCGGTTGCGCGCGGGACCGACGGCTCCATCGAGATCACGGTGACGGACGTGGCCGCGGCGCAACGGGAGATCCCGGCCATGATCGCCGCCCTGCGGCTGGGGTTGTCCCGCATGGAGGCAGGCGAGATGGGACTCGAAGAGGTCTTTGTCGAGCTCGTCGGAGGTGAACGTTCATGAGCGGGTTTGCGGTATTCGCAAGCAAGGAAGCCCGAGAGATCCTGCGCACCTGGCGGATCTGGGTGCTTCCGAGCATTCTGCTGTTCTTCGCGCTGACCGGTCCGGTGCTCGCCAAGTTCACTCCACAGCTTGTGGGCGCCCTGGCCGGCGACCAGCTCAAGGGGTTGGTGATCCCGACGCCGACATATCTCGACGCCTATGCCCAGTGGATCAAGAACCTGTCGCAGATCGCCCTGTTCGCGCTGATCATCATCTACGGGAGCATCATCTCCTCGGAGCGCAAGAGCGGGACGGCGGTTCTGGTGCTCACCAAGCCGGTCTCGCGCACGGCATTCGTCGTCGCCAAGGCAGCGGTCCACTCAGCGTTCCTCGCGATCCTGGTGGTCGCCGGAACGCTCCTCACGTGGGGGCTCACGGCCGCGGTCTTCGGGCAGGCGCCGGGATCGGCGTTGTGGTCCTCCGCCTTGGTGTGGCTCGTGTTCGGCGTTCTCTTCATCGCCTTGATGACGCTTCTCTCCGTGCTCATCGGCTCTGCGGCGGGAGCGGCGGGCGCCGGACTTGGTGCGTACGCGCTGGTGTCGATCGCGTCGATCTGGAAGCCCCTGGGCACGTATTCACCGGCGGCCCTCGCCAGCCAGCCCGCATCGCTGGCGGCCGGGAAGTACGTCGCGGTCCTGTGGCCCGTGCTGACTTCGCTGCTGCTCGCGGTTGTTCTCGTCGTACTCGCAGCGCTCTCGTTCCGTCGTAAGGATCTGTAGGACCCCTGAAGGCCCGGGCAGGAGGTTGCATATGAAGCTGACAAGGTGCTCGAAGCCCCTCGACTGGTCCGAGCTCGGTAGCTCTGACCAAGTCAGGAGTCCCTCGATGAGGAAGACATGCGCCTTCAGCGACGCTGTCGGTCGACCCACGAAGGGCCGGCTTCCTTCGGGAGCCGGCCCTTCGTGGTCTCGATCAGATCAATGGATCAGAGTCTCCAACCGATCAGAAAGCAGTCACGCCGTTCGGGTTGCCCAGGCTGGACGGGCCGTCCCAGCCGACCCGTGCGGTGCACCACTGGGTCGTCGGGCAGGTGCCGTCCGATCCGGAGGTCACATCGAAGAGGGCTGACGTGTGCGTGTACGGCACGGCGTTGGCGTAGCCGGCGGTGTTGCCGGACAGTGCGTACACCGAGCCGATGATCGGAGCCGAGGCACTGGTGCCACCGAAGACCATCCAACCGGACGAGCCCTTGTACGCGGTCGAGTCGTACACGGCCACACCGGTGTTCGGGTCAGCCACAGCAGAGACGTCGGCCATCGCACGCTTGGCGCAGCCGGTGTTGGCTGAAGAGGCGGCAGCCAGAGCCGTGTTGTACAGGGAGCATCCGGAGCCGGCGCCGAACCAGACCGTCTCGGTCCAGCCGCAACGCTGCTGGTGGATCTGGAAGTCCACCCTCGGGTGCTCATGCGGAGCCTTCGTCACGTGGACGTGTCGATGACGTTGGCGATCTATGCGGACGCTTGTGCCGATGGCGATCAGCAAAGCGCACCGTAGGCTGGGGGGAGCCTTTCGATGAGAATGTCAAAGTTCGGGTTTGTTGCTGTACTGGCCGCGTTTTGCTGCTGTACTGGCAGCAAACGAGGCCCCCACCAATTCTGGTGTGGGGCTCTCACCTGCGGAAACACTGGTCGGGGTGACAGGATTTGAACCTGCGGCCTCTTCGTCCCGAACGGGGGACCACAGTTCGCTGCCGTGCTGTTGAGCACGTGCGGCGGCGTTCTGAGCACGAAAGCGGTGGCGATTTGTTCGTCCGGTGCGGTCCGGTGGGCCAAGGGTTTGTTCCTTTTCTGTTCCCTGGCTTCATGTCCGCTTCGGAGGCGACTGACGTGGGCCGCATGACCGACGTGAGCGGGAATCCTCTCCGGGCCGGGCTTACGGACACTACCTCTGGCGGCAACGCCTTGACCTGCGACGTTCTCGTATGGCGTTCCACTATCGGGACGGCGGACGGGTCAGCAAGATACGAACAGTCATGGCGTCGGAATGGGCTTCGCATGAGGTCATGGCGCTCGGAAAGCTGCGGTCTAGTCTTAGGGCGATTCCGGGGCGTGGCGTACTGAACCGGCGGCGCCCGGATTCGATACCGGTGGCAGGTCGAGCCTGACGCAGGTCTCGCCGGGATGGCTCAGGACCTCGAACGCGGCACCGATCAGGCTGGCGCGTTCTTGCATGCCGGCCAGCCCAAGGCTTCCCTCCCGGACGTGCGCCGGGTCGAAACCGCAGCCGTCGTCGACCACCTCGATGCAGAGTGGGCCTGGGTCGTAGGCAAGGCGGACCTTGACCTGACTCGCATGCGCGTGGTGTTCGATGTTGTGCAACGCTTCCTGCGCGACTCGGAAGATGACCAGCTCCTGCTCGGGGTCCAGCCGCAGACGGTCGCCATGTTCCTCCAGTGCCGTTCGGATCCCGGTACGGTCGGACAGGTCAGAGAGCAACCATTCCAGCGCGGGCACCAGCCCCAGGTCATCCAGCACCGATGGGCGCAGGGCCCGGCAGAAGCGCCGGATGCCGTCGATGCACCGTTGAAGCGCTGCGTCGACAACTTCGAGCCGTGCGTGCTGACCCTCCCCTCCAGGGAGATTCTCCAGGGCTGTCTTCGCGACTACGAGCTCTTGCACAGTTTCGTCGTGCAGCTCGAGAGAGAGACGAAACCGCTCTTCCTCCTGCGCACGCAGCGCCAGCCCGATGAAGCTCTTGAGCGAGGTCTGGACCTCTGCCAATCGTCGGTTGGCCTCCTCGGCTGCTTGCTTCGCACGCCGCTCTTTGTCGACACGAATCGCGACAACGGAGCCCAGCAGCACCAGGAATACGAGTTGGGCAAGGACCCCGATCCGTTCCGCTCCGTGGTGCACCACGATGATGTGGGGAAGGGTCAGCAGCAAGCACCACAGCCCGGTTGACAGAGCGCCTTCGAAGCCGAAGTTCAGCGCGGCGTAAAAGACCGGGATGAAGTAGATGGGTACCAGGTACAGGTCCTGCGTGTCTTGGAGTTCGCCCTTTGCTTCGATGGTCGTGTGCGCCGTTGCGATGGCAAGAACGAGCAGCTGCACCAACCAGAAGCGGCGGTCGTGCAGTCGCTCCCAGAACCTTCGCCAGAAGTCAGTCGCGGGCGTCATCCGACAGCTCGACCTCCTCCAGGCGCAACAGTCCCGCCTTCACCGCGAAGACCACCGCCTCGGTCCGGGAACCTACTTGCAGCTTGGCGAAGATACTCCGCAGGTGGGCCTCCACGGTTCGCACGCTGAGTCCCATGGACCTGGCGATCTCCTTGTTCGCGGCACCGCGCGCTACGGACGTCAGGACTTCGGATTCACGCTCGCTCAGCCGCTGCCAGGATGTTGGTTGATCCGCATCGCGCAAGCGGGGCAGGAGCCGCCCGAAGACCTTGCGCGCGACCTCGGGGCTGAGAACCGTGTCGCCCTGGTGGGCGCTGCGCACCGCTGCCGCCAGATCGGGGCCCTGCACCGTCTTGAGAAAGTAACCGGCAGCCCCCGCCTCGACGGCGGCCTCGATGTATTGCACGTCGTCGTAAACGCTCAGGATGATAACGGCAACCGCGGGGGTATGACGCTTGATCGCTCGGGTGGCCTCGATACCGTTCTCGTCGCCCATCGATATGTCCATTAGCACAACGTCCGGCGTGAGCAGCGCCACCATCTCTTGCGCCTGCTGGGAGCTCCCTGCCTCTCCGACAACCTCGAGGTTGGGGTCGTCCTCGTAGAGCCGTTGCCGGACTCCGGCCCGAAACAGCGGATGGTCGTCGACCAGCAGGACCCGGATCCGGCGAGCCTGTTCTTCTTGGGCGGGCCGGTTCGCCATGTCCTTGCCAGTGCTTGCACCTTCGTCAGTCAACCGGTCGCCTCCCAACGTCCTTGGGCGGTCCGTATGTCTTGGCGGGACGATAATCCCCACTCAGGTCCCGCGAAGAAATAATGACCAGCCGCCACGTCGTGTCGGCCCGGTTCCAGGGTCCAGTCCCGGGGTAGTTCAACTCGCCGTGGTAGTCGTGCCGGAGCAAGGGTAGCGCGGCGAGGTCTTTGTCGGCGTCGTTGCTGCGGCTGTGCTACGGCAGGACGACCACCGGCATCCTCCCGGATCGCCGTGGGTAGGTGGAAGCACCGATGCTCGCACGGTGTCTCCGCTGATGCGGAAGACCTTGCCCCGTGCCGACGATGTGATCAGCCCACTATCTGGGCCCTCCTGAGTTCTCCTTTAACTCAAGGGGAAGTTCGTTAGCGCTAGCGACGTAGAAGGCCGATGATGAGGACCCAAGAAGAGGTAGCTGAAGCCACCAACGAGGACTACTCCCCGATTAGCTGGGCGCGGTGGGCAACGCCCCGGCGTCTCATCGTTCTTTTGATCCAATGGTTGGCGGCCTTCGCGCTGCTGGGCGCCTTCGTCTCCAATCCGTTCCGGTCCGAGCCCAGCGCCGGGGCGACCCCCGATTACGCCAAGGTGATGTTCCTTCACGGGCTGCTGATCGGGATGGTGGGGCTGTTCGCCCTGCTGACCCTGCAGGTGCTCAAGGTCCGTTCGATGCATGCCCGGGTCTGGATCAGCGCCGGCGTCGTGGCCGCC
>DATCQG010000289.1:0-3435 GCA_036569625.1 Dermatophilaceae bacterium
AGGATGACCGTGGCGGCGCCTGTGACGATGTCCCCACCAGCGAACACGCCCTTCTTGCTGGTCGCCAGAGTGTGCTCATCGGCCACGATGTTGCCCCACTTGGTGAGATCCAGGCCGCTGGTGCTCTTTGTCAGCAACGGATTCGCGCTGGTGCCGACAGACATAATGACCACGTCCACCGGGATACGCCTCTTGGAGCCTTCAACAGGCAGGGGGCGCCGACGGCCGCTGGCGTCCGGTTCGCCCAGCTCCATGTCGATGACCTCGATCTCCTTGACCCAGCCATTGTCGTCGCCGACGATCTGCGTGGGGCTGGCCAGCAGGTCGAAGACGATCCCCTCCTCTTCGGCGTGCTCGATCTCCTCACCACGTGCCGGCATCTCGTCGAGGGTACGGCGGTAGATGAGGTGCACTTCTGCGCCCAGTCTCAGCGCGGTGCGAGCTGCGTCCATGGCGACGTTGCCACCGCCGATCACGGCGACCTTCTTGCCTACCGCGATCGGTGTGTCGTACTCAGGGAAGCGGTAGGCCTTCATCAGGTTCGACCGGGTGAGAAACTCGTTGGCGGAATACACGCCGTTCAGGTTCTCCCCCGGAATGTCCATGAACGATGGGAGTCCCGCGCCGTTGGCCAGGAAGATGGCGTCATGGCCGTCGGCCAGCATCTGGTCAACCGTCAAGGTTCGCCCGATGACGTAGTCGACCTTGATCTCCACGCCCAGGGACTCGACGTATTCGCACTCCCGAGCCACGATCGCCTTGGGCAGCCGGAACTCGGGGATGCCGTAGACGAGCACGCCGCCGGGTTTGTGCAGGGCTTCATAGATGGTGACGTCGTAGCCCATCTTGGCCAGCTCGCCGGCGCAGGTCAGGCCAGCCGGACCAGAACCGACCACACCCACGCGCTTGCCCTTGCGCGGCGCCAGCTCTGGCTTGCTGGAGGCGCCATGGGCGAACTCCCAGTCTGAGGCATAGCGCTCCAGGCGTCCGATGGCGACCGGCTCCTGCTTCACGCCCAGGACGCAGAGCTGTTCGCACTGCTCCTCCTGCGGGCAGACGCGGCCGCAAACGGCTGGGAAGCTCGTGGTCTCCTTGAGCTTGGCGATGGCCCCGGCGGGATCGCCTGCCTCGATCAGCCGGATGAAGGCGGGGATGTCGATGCCCACGGGGCAGCCGTCGACGCATTTCGGCTTCTTGCACTGCAGGCAACGGCTGGCCTCGATCACGGCCATCTCATCGTTGTAGCCGAGAGTGACTTCCCCAAAGTTGGTCGCCCGCTGCTTCGCAGGCTGGCAGGGCATGGCGGTTCGGGGAAGCTTCGGCTTCTTTGGCTTCCTCTGCGGCCGGTCTGCGTGAACGGCTTTGGTGAGCTCAGACACCCGCGGGCACCGCCCTCTTGCACGCAGTTGCATCAGTGGCGGCACTCGCCATATAGGCGTCCAAAGACTGCTTCTCCTGGGTGAGGTACTGCCGTTGCCGGGACATCAGCAGATCGAAGTCGACCTTGTGCCCGTCGAACTCCGGCCCGTCGACGCACACGAACTTGGTCTCGTCGCCGACGCTGACGCGGCAACCGCCACACATGCCAGTGCCGTCCACCATGATCGAGTTGAGGCTGACGAGGGTCTTGACGCCATACTCCTTGGTGGTCTTGGCACAGAACTTCATCATGATGCCCGGGCCGATGGCGTAGACCAGGTCGATGTCACCGGCTTCGCAGAGCTCCTTGAGCGGCTCGGTGACCAGGCAGTGGCGTCCTCGGCTGCCGTCATCGGTGGTGACGATCAGCTCGTCACTGACCTCCCGCATCTTGTCCTCCCAGAACAGCAGGCTCTCGTTGCGGGCGGCCATGATGGAGATGACCTTGTTGCCGGCTTCCTTGAGCGCCCTGGCGATGGGATAGATCGGCGCCACACCGACGCCGCCGCCGGCACAGATGACCGTGCCCACCTTCTCTATCTCGCTCGGCATGCCAAGCGGACCGATGAAGTTGCTGACCGAGTCGCCCTTGCCCAGGGTCTGCAGATGGCGCGTCGACGTGCCGACCGCCTGGACAACGATGGTGATCGTGCCTGCCTCGCGGTCGAAGTCCGCGATGGTGAGCGGGATCCTCTCCCCCTCTTCGTGGATCATCAGGATGATGAACTGTCCCGCCTGGCAGGCTGCGGCGACCGCGGGAGCCTCGATGACCTGCATGTAGACGTCGGCCGAATAATCCACTCGCTCAAGTATCTCGTACATGTCTCTTTCTTGCAGTCGGGCTCTTCGTATTTGAGGGGGTTTGACCTCGAATCGAGCTCTCAATCTTCTTTGGCGTCAGTGTGGCTCGCCGACGCCACGACAGCATAGAGGCAAAGGTCCCTCGCACTGGCCCAAGCAGTTCTCACGCAGCCCCGCCCCCCAGGATCGGAGTGCAAGGCGGGCGGTCTCAAGCTGCCACCCATCCTGGGCTGGGGGGCAGCAGCTTGAGACCGAAGCACAGCCCGCCGTCAGCGGGTGCCCATGATCTGGTACTTGCGCTCGGTGGCCCCGATGTAGACCTGACGGGGGCAGCCGATCTTGGTCTCGGGGTCCTGGATCATCTCGCGCCACTGGGCGATCCAACCGGGCAGCCGGCCCAGGGCGAACAAGACGGTGAACATCTTGGGCGGGAAGCCCATCGCCTTGTAGATCAACCCGGTGTAGAAGTCGACGTTCGGGTACAGCTTGCGCTCGACGAAGTACGGGTCCGAAAGGGCGACTCCCTCGAGCTTGAGGGCGATGTCGAGCAGCTCGTCGCGGTGGCCGAGCTTCTGCAGGAGCTCGTCGGCGGTCGCCTTGACGATGGCTGCGCGCGGGTCGTAGTTCTTGTAGACCCGGTGCCCGAAGCCCATCAGCTTCACGCCGTCCTCCTTGTTCTTGACCTTGCGCACGAACTCGTCGACGTCACCGCCATCGGCCTTGATCTGCTCGAGCATCGTCAGCACGGCCTGGTTGGCGCCACCGTGCAGCGGCCCGAACAACGCGTTGATCCCGGCCGAGACCGAGGCGAACAGGTTGGCGTGCGCGGAGCCCACCATCCGGACCGTGGACGTGGAGCAGTTCTGCTCATGGTCGGCATGCAGGATCAACAGCTGATCCAGCGCCTTGACCATGACCGGGTCCAGGTCATACGGCTCGGCCGGCAGCCCGAAGGTCATCCGCAGGAAGTTCTCCACCATCGAGAGGGTGTTGTCCGGGTACAGCAACGGCTGGCCGATGCTCTTCTTGTACGCATACGCCGCGATCGTCGGCAGCTTGGCCATCAGACGCACCGTCGAGATCTCGACCTGCTCGGGGTCAAAGGGGTCCAGGCTGTCCTGGTAGAACGTGGAAAGGGCCGAGACCGCGCTGGACAGCACCGGCATCGGGTGGGCGTCGACCGGGAAACCGCCGAAGAAACCCTTGAGGTCCTCA
>DATCQG010000290.1:0-12213 GCA_036569625.1 Dermatophilaceae bacterium
GTCGAGACCCGCGCAACCGACGCGCGCGAGCTCGCGGCCCTGGTCAACGACGTGGTGGTCGAGCAGGTGGCCTCCATGCTGGGGGTCGACCCACGCGACCTGGACCCGGGATACGACCCGGACGAGGACGAGGACTAGGACGCTCCGTCCCGAGTAACGGTCCTCGCGGGTTCCGGACCAGTCAGTCTCGAATCTCGCGCAGAGGCGAGGAGGTGGTGGTCAAGGTGAGATCTGCCAGTGATGTCACGCTCAACGACGATCCCTGTGAGTCGTTGGCCACCGACACAACGGCAGCCCGGACCAGCCCCGTATGACGTGTCACCCACACCGAGGTGGCGCCGGCCAACGGCAGCAGGACCACCGAATCTGCCCCAATGGCAACCTCTTTCGAGGTGACCTGGCCATCAGCCCCCACCGTTGTGACCAGAACCGACGCAGGCACCGTCGTCGCTACAAGGTCGAGTCGCTCGATCAGCCCGGCCTCCGCAGCCCCGTGCAGAGCCATTCCGGCCAAGGTTCTGATCGGGGCAGAGGCGCCGGACCAGGCCAGGTCAGAGGGGGCACCTTCGGCGGCGGGGCGGCGCTCAACCATCGCTGCGGCAACCACCGGGACGTCGGCGCGGACCTGCACCGCGTACGCGCCGGGCGGCAGTGAGCCGAGATCGATGTCCTTGGTGCTGTGACCGGCGACGCGGGTCACACCGCCGGACGGCAACGCTCGCGGACCGGTGGGGGTCAGCACCCGCGACTCGACCACGGCCTCGCTGTCTCCGGGCACGGCGACGCGCAACGTCGCCCGGCCCACGATCGAAACCCCCGCGATGACCTGTTGCCGGGCCGGCGGCGCCACCGGCATGGCGTCGTCGCCGCCTCGCGGGATGACCCCGTCGAGCCATGTGTCGCTCAGAACCGCGGCGACCTCGCCTCCCTGGGCGTTGACCTGAACGACGGGCGAGGGCTCCGACCCGGCGATGGCATCGAGCAGAATCACCGTGCGGGAGTACGGCCCGACGACCAGACCGTGCCCGTTGGGCGACTGGATCGGACCCTTGACGCCGAGGACGGTGAGGTCGACGGTGACAGGGTTCGGGCCCGGGTTGGTCAGGACCAGGCGTTCCCGGCGTCCCGGCTGGGCACCTCCGCCGATCAGCCAGGAGGACGCAGCCGCCGGCATACAGGCTGCCGTGAACAAGCCGTGGTCGTCCCCCGTCTTGACCCAGGAACGTTGCGTGGCAACGGTTCCCGCGGCGATCGCGCCATCCCCTGCGACCAACACGGACTGCGCCGTCGAGATCCGGCCCGAGACGACCTGACCGCGGACGGTAGCCGGCGCGGACCAGCTGCCGCCCACCGGAAGTCCGCTGAGGGTCAGCGATCCTGCACCCTGAAACGACGGCAAACCCGTTTGGCAGAGCCGCAATCGGGGCCGTCACGGCTGTGATGGAAGAGATCTGGACCCGCGAGTCCTTCAGCCCTGCCACGCCCAGCGCCTCAGGTCCCGGGCAGATGGTCTGAGCCATCGCGACAGGGTCGGCGTGGGATGTGAGGGCGGGAACAGCCGCCGCCCTCGGCACCAGGTTGAGCGGCGCAGACACCTGCGTGGCGCCAAGGACCAGGGCGGTGCCTGCCGCCGCAACCAACATCGAACGCAGTACGCCGATCATGAGGTCCTCCGCGAGCGTGCCGAGCCGAACGGCGCCGCCAGGAAGAGCACGGCGAGCAGAAGTCCCAGCTGCCCCCAACGCCACCACGGGTATGTCGGCTCGAGGGTGATGGTCAGCTGACCGGCTTTGGATGCCAGGAGGTATGACGGCTGGCCCTCGCTGCTCACCACGGCCAGCTCGTGTCCCGCGAAGGTCACGTGCGCGCGCTCCGCCCACCCGGCGGGCTCTGCCACGACCAGTAGCCGCTCGTGCGCGGCCCCGCCGACCCAGACCCCAGTTTGGCCATGGTCGCCGGTGACCGGGATCGACCGAAGTGGCCCACCTTGGGCATCTTCGAGCCGAAGCCGGGACGAGCTCACCGCGTTGTCCCGTGGCAGAACACGCCACAGGATCAGTCCCCCGTTGGCGCTGAGCCTGGTCATCCCTGCCGTCGCGTCAAGGCGTCGCACGAGCGGCTCGGTGGGCGCGCCGCGGAAGGCCACAAACCCGACCCCTTGGTCGGCAAGGGCATCCCTGGTCGCGTTGGCCGAGGCCGCATCGCTGTCGCTGACCGCGATCTTGACGGCCGCGGCGAGCAACGGGCTTGGCGGGGGGACCTCGGCGGTGAGATCGCGCACCACCGCGCCGGGCTCGCTGCCCACCAGCCGGTAGCCGATGGTGCCCGCGTCGGTGGTCATCTCAAGAAGCCTGCTGCCCAAGGGTCCATCGGCCTGATCCGCAGCAACGGCAGGCATGCTGGGCACCGTGCTGGTCAGCAGGCCACCGCTCGGCGCCTTCGCGGTCGATGGGCCGCCGACCGCGAGCCAACCTGCGGTCGCGATGCTGGCCACAACCCCCAGGACGGCGGCCACGACGACAGGAGGGACGAAGAGCTGGCGCCAGCCGAAGCCCGAGCGCGACAGCCGGCCGGACAGTCCGTCCAGGCCCAGAACCGCAGCCGCGATCAACGCCAGGGCCGCGAGGTCGAGCCCGGTGCCAGCCCATACCGTGATCGGAGCACCGGCACCCGCCAAGCCTTCTGGAACGCGGCCGACGATGACGTGCGGTGAAGCCAGGCCCAGGGCCAGACCGGTCACCGCCAGAAGTGCCAGGAACGTCATGGCTCGCGAGGCAGTCCCGCGCCGCATCATCGCGACGACGCCGGCCACCACGATCGGGGCAGACAACAGGACCGGGTAGGAACCGGGACCCCCGGGGTGCAGCAGGGCGAGCTGCCAAGGGGCTGCGGGCGCACCGTGCCAGAGGGTCAGACCCGGCCCGGTCAGCAGGAGCCTCGGGTCATGGACCAGCTGCAGGAGCCACGGCCCCAACAGCCCGGCAGGCACCAGCAGGAGGACCAAGGCGCGCAGCCGAGACGCCCCGCGCCCGAAAATGAGAAGCAGTAGAGCTGCGAAGGCGCCCAACGCGGCCAGGGCGGGGTTGAAGGCACCGGTGACTCCGAGTGCGAGTGCGGCGCCGAAGGTGAGCGCGACGCCGGTGGATCGCTTTGCCGCACAGACAAATCCGGCCACAACGAGGGGCAGCAGGATGTGCGCGACCACCGCTCCGAGCCGTCCGCTTGCCTGCGCGGTGGTCAGGGTCGCCAGCGACGCCCACGCCAACGCCGCCCACGCCCGCGGCCACCGCGCTCGAGTCGCGACCCTGGCGCCCAGATATGCCGTCCACGCGGACAACGGGATAGCCCCGACCAGGAGCCAGGCGATCGACGTGCCGACCGAGGATGCCGGAGCAGCGATGAGTGGCATGTGCTCGACGACCCAGGCGCCGGCAGCCAGGACCGGCAGATAGGGCGCCGGCTCGAGTGCATTGCCCAGTCCAGCGCCATGCCAGCCGTCGAGCCACCCGTGCAACAGGCTCGAGGCGCCGGTGGAAACGGGCAGGAGATCGCCACCGTTGAAGCCCTGGCCGTCGGCGGAGATCAGCCCTCCCAGGAGCGAGCGCCAGGTCGCCAGCGACACGAGCGCGCTGACCATGACCGCAAGGAAGCCGGGGTGCCGCAGGATCCGCGACGTGAGGCCGAGCAGGGGCTCCTCGAGCGGCTCACTGTCGTCGGAGCCCGGCCCGGTCTCCAGACTCTGGGCGGTGCTGGCCCGATCCGGCGTGGACCCGTCGGGTGCCATGGCCACGGCGTCCTGGATCGTCTCGAAGGCCTGAGCGAGACCGGATCTGGGGCTGGCGAACAGCCCACGCAGGTCGCGGCGCCGGACCAGGCGAGCTCCGCGCGAGCGCCACCTCGCTGACATCGGGCGCCATGGGGTGATCAACGGCCCGAGACCGCCCAGCTCCTCCCAGGCCCGCTGGGGTCGCTTGACCACGAGGAGGACCGCGGCAGAGCCGATGCTGGCCAGGGCGATCCAGAGCGCGAGGAAGGGCACGGCATACGGGGAGCATCTGGCCAGCGCAACCTGGCGGCCGTAGCGACGGTCACGGCGACGAGCAGCGCGGACGGACGGACCACCGGCGCGTTGGCCGTTGGTCGAGGCCGCAGCCTCGCGCATCCGGGCCTTGGGCACGACGACGACCCGATGACCGGCCAGGTGCGCCCGCCAGGAGATGTCGAGGTCATCGCGGAACGCCCCGAATGCCGGGTCGAACCCGCCGAGGGCGTCGAAGACATCGCGGCGGATGAGCATCCCGGAGGTGTTGACACCCAGGACGTCGCTGCGGTTGTCGTGCTGGCCCTGGTCGGGCTCGCCTCGGGCCGGGCCTCCCGCGCGGCTGCCCGATCGGGTGATCTGCTGACCGACCTCTAACAGACGGGAGGGATCGTCCCAGGTGGTGAGCTTGGGGCCGGCGATGCCCACCGACGGTGATCGGCGCGCGGCATCCAGGAGAAGAGCCAAGGCCTCGGGCGCGGCCGCACTGTCGTCATGCAGCAGCCAGAGCCAGTCCTGGGCATCGGGGTTCCAGGACGACCCCCATGCAGCTGACAGCTGCTCGACCGCTCGACCCACAGCCTCGCCAAAAGTGCACTCGCGCGGCGCGGAGATGATCACGGGTTCGCCGAAGACCTCGCGGACCCGATCATGCCCAGTGGCGATCAGCCGGCTGCGGTCGGTGGAACCGGTGTCGACGATAACGAGCCGGTCCGGGAGCCGCGTCTGGAGGCCGAGTGCGTCCAGGCACGCTTTCAGCCAGGTCGCGCCGTCGTGGACGACCAGGACCGCGGTGACGATGACGGGTCCAAGAGCCGGCCCCGCCACGCCCGGCTCACGGGGCGGCGAGGGTTCCCTGCTCAGGTGACGCGGCGGGGCGATCGTCATCGAATCAGCGAGCGCCCAGCGCAGTTGTGCAAATCACTAGACCGCCAGCTTCTTGAGCTTGCGGCGCTCGCGCTCCGAAAGCCCACCCCAGATGCCGAACCGCTCGTCGTGCCCGAGGGCGTACTCCAGGCACTCGCGGCGCACGTCGCAGCCCACGCAGACCTTCTTGGCCTCGCGCGTCGAGCCGCCCTTCTCGGGGAAGAACGCCTCCGGATCGGTTTGCGCGCACAAGGCACGCTCCTGCCAGGACAGCTCGCCTTCGCCCTCGGTGGCGTCGATCAACTCGAAGTTTGTTACCAGGTGTAGTTCTAGCACTGCCCCTCCTCGACCCAACAAATTGGACACCATCTGCGGCTAAATGACAACAGTGAAATTACACGCGTGTCGGATGGGTGAAGTCAAGCGAAACTCTGATATTCGGCCGAACGGCCCACCCCCATAGGACGCATAACGCCCATTGGTCTCCTCCAGCACCACCCCAGAGCCCCTCCCGCGGCCGGATCGGCCCCGGATCGGTCCCGGCATCGGCTCCCGGATCGGTCCCGGCATCGCCCCCCGACCCGTCCCGGCATCGGGACCCGATCCCGCCCATGAGCCCGCTCCTGACAGACTGCCGGCATGCGCATCACCGCCCTGACCGGTGGAGTGGGCGGAGCGCGCTTCCTGCGCGGGCTGCGTGCCCACCTCGACCGCACCCCCACCCTGTCCGGCTCCACCATCACGGTGATCGGCAACACCGGCGACGACATCTCCCTGTTCGGGCTACGGGTCTGCCCCGACCTCGACACCGTCATGTACACCCTCGGTGGCGGGGTCCACGAGGAGCAGGGCTGGGGCCGGGCTGACGAGACGCACGCGGTCCAGGGCGAACTGGCGGCATACGGGGCGCAGCCTCAGTGGTTCGGCCTGGGCGATCGGGACTTCGGCACCCACATCGCGCGCAGCCAGTGGCTCGGGCAGGGTCTCTCGCTCTCGGAGGTGACCGCCCGGCTGTGCGCCCGCTGGGGCCTGTCCGATCGGGGGGTGACGCTGCTGCCGATGTCCGACTCCCCCGTCGAGACCCACGTGGTCGTCGACGAGGGCGACGGACCGCGCGCCGTCCACTTCCAGGAGTGGTGGGTCTGGATGAACGCGGCCGTCCCCGCCCAGAAGTTCGTCGCGGTCGGCATGGACCGCGCTCGGCCCGCACCGGGGGTTCTCGAGGCGATCCGTGAGGCCGACGCCATCCTCTTGCCCCCGAGCAACCCCGTCGTCTCGATCGGCATCATCCTCGGAGTGCCGGGCGTTCGAGATGCATTGCGCGACAGCCTTGCGCCAGTCGTGGGCGTGTCGCCGTTGATCAGCGGCGCGCCCGTCAGGGGTCATGCCGACGCCTGCCTCACTGCGATCGGGGTCGAGTGCACGTCGCAGGCGGTGGCAGGCCTGTACGCCGACTTCCTCGCAGGGTGGCTGGTCGATGACGCCGACTGGCCGGCGGCAGGTTTCGCGCCCGGGCTCGAGGTTCACGGCCGGCCCCTGTGGATGCACGACCTCGAGACCTCCGCGGACCTCGCCGGTGCTGCTCTTGACCTGGCCTTGAAGCTTCGCGGAACCCGGCCGGTATGACGGCACGCACCTCGCCCGTAACGCTCACCCCGCTGCTCGGGTTCCCTGAGGTGGAAGAGGGTGACGACCTGGCCGGGATCGTGCTGAAAGCGTTGCAGCACAATGGGATCAGGCTCATCGACGGCGATATTGTCGTCGTCTCCAGCAAGGTCGCCTCCAAGGCCATGGGGCTCAACGCACCCTCTGCGCAGCAGGCCGAAGTTGTGCTCTCCCACACTGTGCGAGTTGTCGCCGAGCGGATGACGCGATCGGGCGTCACGCGCATCGTCGAGTCTGCTGCCGGGCCGGTCATGACAGCGGCCGGCGTCGACGCCTCGAACACGGCCGACGAGTCCATCGTGCTGACCCTGCCCGATGATCCCGACGGAGTCGCCGCCGAGATCCGCCGCGGGGTGCAGGCCGGCTGGGCGACCCTCTCGGGCGAGCACCTCAGCCTGGGCGTCGTCCTCAGCGACACCGCCGGGCGCCCATGGCGGATCGGCCAGACCGACTTCGCGCTGGGCTCTGCGGGCATCCGTGTCCTCGATGACCTGCGCGGCTCGAGCGACACCAACGGACGGGTCCTCGCGGTGACGCAACGGTGCGTCGCCGACGAGATCGCCGCTGCCGCCGACCTGGTCAAGGGCAAGGCGAGCGGCATACCGGCAGCGCACATCCGCGGCCTGCGCAGATACGTCTCCGAGCACGAATCAGGTTCTGGCGCAAGGGATCTCGTCCGCTCCGGGCCTGGCGACTGGTTCGCCTACGGCGCGGCCGAGGCGGTCCGCGCCGCTCTCGGGGTGGAGCCCGGTACGGCAGCGGCATCCGGGGTCGGAATCCCGTCCATCGAGCACGAGGAGGTCGCCGAGCGGGCCGGTCGGGCGCTCCGGGTCGCCCTGCTGACGTGCCCCGACGCATCCGGTCAGATCGACGGCGACGCCATCCGGCTCGAAGCCTCCGATGGGTTCACGCTCGGCGTCGCGGCCACTCGCGTGGAGGTGGCGCTGCACGGTGAAGGACTGGCCGCCGCCATCGCTCGAGCGCCCGTCCCAGACCTTACGATGGGCGAAGAGCCAACCGTGCGACCGAGCGTACGGATCGACTTCGTTAGTTGATTGTCTTTCGATAGCTGCAGTTCTTCCACGGCACGACGTTGAACACTGGAGGCAGCCGTGATCATCCGGGTTTTTCGTGCAACCCCCCGCCCGGGGCATGAGGCCGACTACGAACGCATGATCCGCGAGGAGTCAACGAAGCTGGTGCTCTCGCAGAAGGGTCTGGTGGCGCTGTACACCGGCGCCAAGGTCGAGCCCGGCCACGAGATCGTCATGGTCTCCGTCTGGGAGGACGAGGAGTCGGTGGCTGCCTTTGTCGGGCCGCAGTGGCACGCTCCCGTGGTGCTGCACGGCGAGACGGAACTGGTCCTGCAGACCGAAGTGGCCAACTACCAGAGCTTGTAGGCGAACCGGCAACGGGTCAGGACGTCAGCGGAACCGGTGCGGCAGGTGGGCCCGGAGCGGTCAGAGCGCACGAGCCGTCTTCAGGAGCGCATCTCCGGCGCGCTGCGCCTTCTTCAAGTCATCCTGCGAGGCAGGCATGTGCCCATAACCAACTCGTGTCTTCATCTTCAGGAGCGTCTCGAGGTGCCGCGCGGAGTCCGGGTCAGCCGTCTTGAGAAGCGCAATGGCCTCGTTGTGGTTCGAGCCTTGGGCGTACTCACCAAGTCGTGCGCAACAGATCACGTCAGCGGCGGCGATGCCAGCGTGCACCAGCAATGTCACATAGGCATCCGCGACCTCCCGGGCCTCGGCGGCAAGATCGGCCACGTCCGTGGCCACCGCTGCGAACTGGTTCGCTTTGGCGAGACGGCCCTCCCTCACCTGGGGCGTACAAGGTTTATTTCGAGGCATTGTCCGGATCCGTCCGGCGAAGTGCTCGGTGCAGCCAGGCTGCAGAGCCAGCCACAGTCAGCCCGTGATCGGCCACGTCCCTCAGCACCGACTCGTCCCCTCCCGCACCGAGGACCTCGGACTCGCTGAGCTCCAGCACCCGGGTGTCGTTCCCAGTCCACGCCGTGACGTCAGCTGCCAGGTGGGCGACGAGGCCGTCCCACCGTTCCCTGTCGCACTCATCGGGCCGGACGAGGAGCAGGTCGATGTCGCTCTCGGTGCGCATCGTCCCTCGGGCTGCTGAGCCGAATATCGCGCCGTACACCGGCGCAGGGATCCAGCTTTCAAGCCTGTGCTCCAATCGGGCCAGAAGTGTCTGACGCATCTGGGCGAGCGCCCTGATCGGCTCGGCTGCAAGGTGAGAACGACTGAGCCGGTACAGGTAGGCGTTTCCTGCCCGCTCGACGCTCACGATGCCCTGACTGCTCAAGCGACTCAGTGCTCGCCGGATACCGTCCTGCGAATATCGAGCCAACGTCCGGTTCAGCTGCCCAGGGGTGAAGGCCGCGTCCACGAGAGCAAGCGCGGCCAAGATGTCGCCGTCGAGCGTAGGGGTCACCACAGCAAGTGGATGAGCAAGGTCCACGACGCCACCCTAGTTCGAGAATAGTCGGAATACCTCGATTTGATTCGAGTTCTCTCGACTATACTCGAACTCCCAGAAACTTCAACCCACGTGTGACCGGCGCGAAAGTACAACCGGGCCCGGGCCTCAACGGAACCGGTGCGGCAGGTGGGTCCGGAGCGGCGTTCGGGGTCCACGACGGGGACGCCCGACACCTGCCAGCTCGAGCAGCCTCTGCACCCGATAGCGGTGTCCTGCATAGGGTTCGAGCAGCTCGGCCAAGCCATCGTCATCGACCTCGGAGCCGGTGAGGGCCCAACCGATGTCCTTGGCCACGTGATAGTCGCCGAAGCTCACGGCGTCGGCATCACCCAGTGCCGTGTGCCGTACCTCGGCCGCGGTCCAGATCCCGATCCCCGGCACGGCGCGCAGTCGTCGACCCGCGTCATCGGGTGCCAGGTCGACACACTGCTCGAGCCGCCCGGCGGCACGGGCTGCCCGTCCCGCAGCCCCGGACCGGGCTGGGTCCACCCCGGCCTTGAGCCATTCCCATGAGGGGATCAGGGCCCAGGTCGCGGCCGAGGGGGCGAGCCACAACCCACGTGCGGCGCCCTCCCCCGGTGCGCGCTCGCCATACCGGTGGATCAGCGTCCGGTAGGAGCCGAAGGCCTCCTTGCCGGCGACCTTCTGCTCGATGATCGAGGGGATCAAAGCCTCAAGCACCAGTCCGGTCCGGGGCACGCGCCATCCGCTGAAGCGCCGCGCGGCCTCGGCCACCAGCGGGTGGTGCGCCACGAAACCCGTCGTGTCGTCCCGGTCGCCGAGCATGTCCGGCACCGATGCGAGTACCCACTCGGCGCCTGGACCCCAAGCCGTGGCCTCGATGGAGGATCTGTCGGGACCAGGCCCCAGGCGCAACGTCGATGGGCCCTGCGGCGTGCGGATCCCGCGCCAGCTGGTGCCGCCGACGTCACGACGAAAGGTCGGGTCACCCCCGCCTTGGCGCAGGTCGTCGACCACCGCGAGCGCGCCGACAGGCCGCCCCGGCGTCCAGATTCGCGCCTGGAAGTCACTCACCGAAACAGTCTGGCGCACCGGGCAAAACTCAGAGAACTCAGCACCAGAACACGTACAATCGACGCCACCATCCAGCCGAACACCCAAGGATCCCCGTGCCGAAGAAGCAGGTCAGCCAGGACCGCAAGGCCCGCATTGCGGAGATGCAGCGACTGGAGAAGGCCCGCGAGAACCGCGTGCGCATCCAGATCATCGCAGCGGCCGCAACGCTTCTGCTCGTTCTGGGCGCCGCCATCAGCTATGCGGTCGTCGACGCCGGGAAGAAGCAGCCCGATGTGGCCATCACGGACATCGGCGTGTCAGTCTCAGCAGCCTCCTGCGACCAGATCACCACGGACAAGGCCGGCGGCAACGGCAACCACGTCGGACCCGGCACATCCACGCCCAACACCACGAGGGTCAAGTACGACACGGTGCCGCCCTCGAACGGGCCGCACTTCGCCGAGCCGGTCGCGAGCAACGGCATCAACTTCTACACCGCCGCCGACCGGCCGAAGATGGAAGTCCTCGTCCACAACCTCGAGCACGGCTACACGATCCTCTGGTATGACGCGAGCGTGAGCAACGCGCAGAAGGCCGAGCTCGAGCAGGTGGCCAAGCTGGCCAACAAGCTCGACGCGTCCTCGGGCAAGTTCATCGTGTCGGCCTGGGACCCTTCCTACGGCCAGCTGCCGGCCGGCAAGAAGTTCGCCCTTTCGCACTGGTCGGCCACGATCGGCGCCGACAAGACCACGGTGGCAAGCCAGGCGGGTCACCGCCAGCTGTGCGGAGGCCTGTCCGGTGCGGTCGTCAAGGCGTTCGTGCAGGAGTTCCCGCGCACCTCGGCGCCGGAGCCCGGCGGCGCATAGCGGCGGCGAGGGTGGGGGTCACCGGCGGCGGAAGGTCAGCCGCACGAGCCCGTATGCCGCGTCGGTGCGACCCGGGACCTCACTGGCCGCGCGCATCAGCTTCGTGATCTCGCCGTCGGGGTCGCCCACCAGCACGAAGCCGAGGTTGTCGGCTCTGGCCAGGATGGCACGCACGTCGGCCGGGCCGACGGCACCGTCGGCGCTCGCTGGTCCCAACGGCAGCGTCACCGAGATCAGACCGCCGACGCGCAATGCCCAGGCGGCCTGACCAAGGGCTTCGTCGACGTCCTCGGAGTCGCATCCGTTCGGATGCAGCCGGGTGATGACATCGAGGGAGGAGGTGTCAACATCCAGTGTGGCCAACGAAGCCCGGCTGCCGGTGAAGTCGAGCTCGACCGGCGCGAAGCCGATCGACCGGGCCCAGATCGACATCGGCGAACGGGGACCGGACCCGTCGAAGATCACGGCGCTGCGATGGCCGTCGTCGCTGAGCCGGACGATCGCCGCGAGCGCTCCGAGGGCCGCCCAGGCGGCAACGGGGTCGGCACAGCGGGGTAAGCCGTAGTTGCGCGCCCATTCGCGCGCGTCGTCGGCGTCGGCGCCATCGGCGAGAACGTCGCTGGGTCGAACCCATTCGGGCAGATCCGTGCGTGTCAGGGAGAGGGCAAGGTCCTCGCGAACCACCATCTGGCGCACGGGGGAAGTGATCCGCGTCCACCACGAAGGCCTCACGGATCCCGCCGGTGATGCCTCCTCCTCGGCTTGCCACGGGGGTGACGCCAGCGCCTCCATGGCTCCGACGTAGTGCGCCCAAGGGCTCGACAGGTCAGGCTCTTCGCCCCCCTGCGGCCAACCCTGCAGCCGGTCGGCGTCCGCGACCGAGACGCGGGTGGCGTGCAGATCCAGGGCCAGACGCGCCTGCTCAGGGCTGTGCACCAGCACGGCGTCCACGCGCTCGAAGAGTGAACGGATGAGGGCGTAGTCGCCGGGGCGCGATCTGCGCGGCAGTGCGATGTGAGGGATGACGATCGTCCGCGGCGCGGTGCCTCCGCGGGGCAGATCGACATCGGAGCCTTCGGACCCGGCGGCGCGCAGGATCGCGAGGTGAGCCGGAACCAGCAGCGGTGTCACGTGGACGACGATGATCGCGTCGAAGCCCCGAAGCCGCCTTCCGGTGCGCACCCACGTGTCCGGTCGCGCCCAGGAAAGAGCGCGGACGGTGCGAGGGAACGCCGGGACCTCGGGTGCCGTTGTGGGGACCAC